>NZ_DAIK01000067.1:0-5476 GCF_002496085.1 Methanosaeta sp. UBA458
AAAAATTTTTATATGTCATGGGGTTTTTTTTAAGCCCCATATCGTATCTCTTTATCCAGAGAACGTCCAATTTCCATGGTCCCTACCCATTCCAGTACTCTGGGGAGACCGCATACAATGGACTGTTAGATATGATGGTGGATGCTTTTTTTTATTTTTATTTCATAGTATAGTTTTATCTCGTTTCTTTATCAATTCATCACAGAATGGTGGACTAAAATACTTTGGAATGCAATTCTGTCCACCATATACAGTAAAATTTATATATGATGGCCGATAAGTTAGACCAAGGATCCGGGATTCGCTTAAAGACTTTTTAAGTCATCCATCCCCTCAAGATGAATATACCCGGATCCTCCTCTCGAATTATCTGAAAATGATCCGCATTGAGATTATGGGCGGTCTTCTATTGCGATCAACCGGAATTTTGATCTATCATATAGCACCTTAATGAACTGTGACTGGCAATGATCGAGATCGATACAACCAGGCCTACAGAAGCGATAGATATCACATCAAATGTAATATTGGCCCTGCATGAGGAAGGAATTGAAGAAGGCATTGCTTTTGTCTTCACCCTCCATACCACCACCGCCCTGACGGTAAATGAAGCAGATCCCCCCCTAATGAAGGATATACAAAACCTTCTGCAGAGACTGGCACCCGAGAACGGCGGCTATCTTCATGATCATCATGATGGAAATGCCCATGCCCACCTGCGTGCAACGCTCATTGGCAATAGCATCACAATCCCTGTCGCAGAGGGCAAGCCGAAATTAGGAACATGGCAGAGAATTCTCTTCTTCGAGTTTGACGGTCCGAGAAGGAGGAGAATTTACATCAAGACCATCCCGTACAAATTATAAAAATAGCATAAATTAATCTAGTGCTTGGAGAAAGAGATCAAAAGGACGAAAAAGGTAAGAGAGGAAAGATATCCCTTTTCTTATGCCAGTCCCCTCATCCAATGTACTTTTCTTGTCTTTATTTGCTCGCTTTTTTGCCAGAGCAATTGGCACCTGTCTCGCTATCCTGAGGCATCAGATAGGAGTTCCCGAGCTCATTGCCAATTCTCTGAATGCCACCATGAGCTCTTTTGTTATCGGTCCAGGCTTGCCACTGCCTATTATTCTGCCGTCGATTTTGGTGACGGGAGCAACCTCTGCTGCAGTGCCAGTGACGAAGACTTCGTCCCCAGTGTAAAGGTCGAAAAGGCCCAGATCAGTCTCTATGACCTCAATCCCATTCTTCTCCGCCAACTCGAAGACCGCCTCTCTGGTTATCCCTTTCAGGTTATTGAGGGTATGAGGGGTGTATACCTTTTTATTCTTTATGACAAATATATTATCCCCACTTCCCTCAGAGATCCTTCCTTGGGAATCAAGGATAATAGCCTCATTTCCCCCTTTGACATTGGCCTCAATCTTGGCCAGGATGTTGTTCAGATAATTGAGGCTCTTGATATTCGGGGGCAGGGCATCGGGGGCGTTTCTGCGAACAGAGACACTGATGGCGGTCAGGCCGACCTCATAGAGGCTTCCATACATCGCCCCCCACTCAACTGCAACGATGATTACCGTGGGCTTCCTGCATTTCAGTGGATCCAGGCCCAGATCTCCATATCCTCTGGTAACTATAGGCCGGACATAGGCATCGCGCAGGTTGTTCTTGCGCAGCGTATCTCTGATCGCCAGAGCCATCTCCTCCTGGCTCAGGGGGATACAGAGCATGATGGCTTGAGCAGAATCAAAGAGCCTCCGGACATGATCCTCCAGCCGGAAGACCCGTCCTCCATATGCTCTTATGCCCTCGAAGACACCATCGCCATAGAGAAAACCATGATCGAAAACAGAAACCGCAGCGTTTTCAGCTGGAACATATTCACCATCAATATAAATAAGGCTCATAGGGAATCCTGTATCTCCATCATTACCAAGGATAAATGCATTTTGATTGAATCGATGGGTTTATTATGGAAGGAAGGCAGCTAGGTGCCTACTCTTCATGGGGTTTGGTGTCAATGGCTAAACTTGGTTTCGTCGTCTCGGAGTTCAATAGGGACATCACCTATCAGATGGAGCTTTTGGGCAGGGAGCATGCCCAGTTCCTGGGAGCAGATGTCGCAGCGGTGGTTTATGTTCCTGGAGTTTTTGATATGCCGATAGCAGTGAAGAAGATGCTCTGTCGCGAGGACATCGATGCCGTCGTGACAATCGGCTGTGTGATACAGGGAGAGACCGCCCATGATGAAGTTGTGGTCAATCATGCAGCCAGAAAGCTGATGGATCTGTCTCTTGAATGCAATAAGCCGGTAACCCTGGGGATCACCGGCCCCAAGATGTCCCGGGCAGATGCGCAAAAGAGGGTGGACTATTCCAAGAGGGCGGTGGAGGCGGCGGTCAAGCTCCTGCAGAGGCTCGGTGGGGATTAAAGAATGGTATCCGCGCGCATAGCCTCCATTCATGAGTCAACCACCCTGAAGATCTCGGCCACGGCGAAGAAGCTCACTGCCAGCGGCCTTGATATCATCGATATGGGAGTTGGCGAGCCGGACTTCGACACCCCTAAGCATATCGTCGAGGCGGGCTGCAACTCCATCAGGATGGGCGAGACTCATTATGCACCAACCGGCGGCATTCCCGAGCTGCGGCAGGCGATAGCAGAAAAGCTAAACCGGGAGAATCTGATTCATTCTACCGCTGAGGACGTGATAGTGACTCCAGGGGCTAAGATGGCCGTCTTTGCCGCCATCCAGGCCCTCTTGCAGGAGGGCGAGGAGTGCATATTGATAGGTCCCTCCTGGGTGAGCTACGAGCCCAGCGTGGCCTTTGCCGGAGGATCGGTGGTCTGGGGCGAGGTTGATGCCGATTTCATGCCCCAGAACATCGCGGAGAAGATAAGTCCCAAGACCCGGATGATCATAATCAACTCCCCCTCTAATCCCACCGGAGCGGTCTTCGAGCGGCCTGTGCTGGAGGAGATCCGCGACCTGGCAATAGATCACGATCTTTTTGTGATCTCCGATGAGATATATGAGAAGATAATCTATGATCATGAACACATCAGCATGGGCTCCTTGCCGGGAATGGAAGAGAGAACGGTTACCATAAATGGATTCTCCAAGGCTTATGCCATGACCGGCTGGCGTCTGGGCTATCTGACCGGCCCCAAGGAGACGATGAAGTGGGTGATCAGGCTTCTGTCACATTCCGTTTCCCAGGCCACCACTTTTGTGCAGCGGGCGGGGGTTGTCGCCCTGCAGGGGCCCGAGGATGATGTCGATATGATGGTGGCGGAGTTTCGCGCCCGCCGGGATCTCCTGGTCGCAGGCCTGAAGAGCCTGGGAATTCCCTGCGGCGTTCCAGGTGGCGCTTTTTATGTGTTTCCGGATGTATCAGGCTTTGGGGGAGGAGATCTATTCACCGAGAGGCTGCTCAAAGAGGCCCTCATTGCCGCCACTCCCGGATCTGCCTTTGGACCAGGGGGAAGGGATTATGTCCGGCTCTCCTACGCCACCAGCCAGAATCGGATCCGTCAGGCTCTGGAGAGGATAGAGAAGCTTATTATGTGAAAATAAATATAATATTACTTTTCGACGGATGCACCTCATCTTTTTCCTGCTTTTTCTTTTATCTATCGCTATCTAATAGTTCAATTTTTGGCTCTTCGCTGAATTATGTGGGTGATTTCAGGCAGAGAATATGGCCTCTGTTCCTCTGCGGTTGGGTCAAAGCATAGCGTTTCACCACATAGGCACCGAGACATAGAGTTTTTGCGATTCAAGTTCACCCATACCAAATGGCGAGGAGCCGTTAATATGAATGCTGCACCAGCTTAACCATGCTGCTCCTTCTCTCTTTTCATATCAGCCACTTGGAGCATCAGATCCCAGGCATTTATGGTGGATGATATCATCAACCAAATTACTACCAGAACTATCCAATCCAGATAACGTGTATCACCGTGAAGAATTCCTATTGCCAGGAAGACTACAATTGCAAAGCAAACGGTATTGGGAATCAGGAGCCTTCCTAGCATCTGGTTGGAAGTAAAGGCCCGCCCCCGCGAACTTCTACTTCTCGCGAATTTAAGCCAAAGTTTTCCCGTACGGGCAAGCATCATTAATCCCAGAATCAATAGCGGTACTCCGACGCCCATCGGTGTTTCAAACGGAACCATAAATATGAAGGCGAAAGATAGAATCATCAAGAAATCGCCGAAGGTCTGCCTGGCCATGGTATTCATGTCGCTATCTTTTCTAACGCTAGCTATGAAGTCTATATGAAGAGAGACTGAGACGAAGATAAGGCCAATTAGGGTTGCGGCTACAGAGCCGGTCAGCATAAAGAAGTTCGTCCAACTGTCGATGGTCTCCACGAATGGGTCTGACATGAAATTTGCTCCTCAGAGTTAGCCTCGTCTTTGACATGCTTTAGTATTATCAGGAACCACTAACAATATCATCATCTCGCCAATAGTCCAGATCAGATCGGTAATGCCTGCCATAGCTGAAGATCCGGAATCCCATTGTCTTTGATCACTATTGGATCTTCTCGCAAGCATTTGAGAGCTCTTCCAAAGCTATAAAGCATATCCTCCTCGACCGAAGCTGATCACATATCCTCTTGGACAAAAGAATGATTGCTACCCTAATAAGCATACTTGCGATTTTTTCTATTTTCTGAATTGGCTTATCCTTTCCATCCCTGAGAATGGCCCACAATATGCCGCAAGTGGTCGGATTTCTGAGGATGAACTTCTTAGCTATGATCCCTGCGCGAGAATTGTTCGGGAAAAAATGAGTCGAATAGCAGCGAAAGTTCTCTTCTGAGTGTTCAACTCATCCACGATTTAGAGGAGACTTGCGGCCTCGATGATCGATCCGTCATCGGTTATAAGGTAGGGTAGGGGATCAATGAGGTGATACTAATTGGAACCAAGAAATTCGATATACGATTTATTCATATTATACAGCGCATAATTATAACAAACCATAAAATCTTCCTTTAAAAAATTTAAACATATTCGGAAATAATCGATAACAGTAATGCTTATATAGCATTTTAATTGAAATTATATTGTGAAAGAAAAATCGGAGGTGAAACCAAATGTGCTGTCATACCGCAGAAAAACACATCCATGCTCATGAGCATGACGGAAAGATGCATGAGCACGAACATGTTCACGACAAAGAGCATCATAACCACACCCATCAATGCTGCCATAAGCATTGAGAGCTGATTACTCTGGCTCTCAGAGATGAGCAGCATTGCGATTCCTTTTTTTGATAGTTCTTCCGCGGCAGCTTTTTTTAACCATGGAGATGACGGCCTATTGCCCGATGATCGGGCAGAGCTTTTGCGACCATTCCTCTGAGAATCGATTATCTCTCATTCGTCCCGTGACGTTTAACTTGTAGGATTGCGAAGAACGAAGCGAGAAGTCCTAGGAGCATTCACAGATCGCTCCGGGGTGT
>NZ_DAIK01000011.1:0-3144 GCF_002496085.1 Methanosaeta sp. UBA458
GCTGCCGCGGTGGAGGCGGCATCGAAGCTTCAGGCGGCGGGAGTAGAGGACTTTCGGGGCTGGGAGGATTTCTTCGACCGGATCAGCAGGCTTGGCGATAAGAGCGACATTGAGGCGGAGCGGTTGAGCAGGCTGGCCGCCCGGCTGGAGGGTTGCGTGGACCAGGCAGCATCCACAGCTAATGAGGAGCTGAAGAGAAGGATCGAGAACAGCTCGCTCACCCTGGATGGGACGGACCTCTTGCAGGTGATGAGCCGGGGAGATGGCATCCGGGAGCTCTTCGAGATCCGGATGAAAGGGATCTATCAGGAGATTTTGAAAGAGGCAAAAGAGCGCGCCAGAGAGGATCTGGATCTGAAAGGAGCTGAGGAGGTCTGGCTGGATGAGATATTCTCCTCTGCCGTCAGCTACCCTCTGGAGCTGGACCGAAGAGCATTGCGATCCTTTGAGCAGGAGCTGCGCAGCCGGCAAGAGGAGAGGGGCCTGAAGGCAAAAAGAGAGCTGGCCCGTGGTCTGGCTGAGGAGAGAAATCGGGCGGAAACGCTGGTCCATATTCTGATGGAGTTCGATTATTCCTATGCCCTGGGCTCATTCACCCTGAAGGAGGGTTTGATCTTTCCGGAGATTGCATCAGAGACCTGCCTGTGTTTTCAGGGAGCAAGAAACCTCTCTTTAAAGCAGCCGGAAAAGGTGAGCTACTGCCTTGGTGGAGGGCCGGGCGAGCCTCCAGAGATGGTGGCCCTTCTCAGTGGAGTCAACTCCGGCGGCAAGACCACTCTCCTGGATCTCATCTCTCAGATAGTCATCCTGGCGCAGATGGGTCTGCCCGTGCCCGCCGAAAGCTGCAGGATCAGTCTATTCGAGCAGCTTTACTACTTCAGCAAGAGCCGGGGTACCCTCTCCGCCGGAGCCTTTGAGACGGCGATGAGAAAGTTCGCTGTGGTGGAGAACGAGAAGAGAAAGCTGGTCTTGGCCGATGAGCTGGAGTCCATAACCGAGCCCGGAGCCTCGGCGCGCATCATCGCCTGCATGCTCGACGAGTTGAACCGAAGAGGCTCAGCCGCGGTCTTCGTCAGCCACCTGGCTGAGGATGTGCGTCGCTTCTCAGAAACCCCGGTTCGGGTGGACGGAATCGAGGCGGAGGGACTGGATGAGAACAACTGTCTTGTGGTCTGCCGCAGCCCGCGGTACAACTACCTGGCGAAGAGCACTCCCGAGCTGATACTGGACCGGCTGGTTCGTACCACCAGGGGGCAGGAGAAGGAGTTTTATTCCCGACTACTGGGGAAGTTCAGGTGATCTTTTTATATTCATGAGTTGACCTGTTATATATGGAAGTCTGGCATATAGTAGCATTCTGTATCCTCTTGTTCCCCCTATTCCTCGCCGCCAACTACATCCTGGTAAAGAAGATGGCCGCAGAGAGGAGGTTGCGCGATGAGCGGCTGGAAAGGGCAGCCTCAGATAGCGTGAGAGAGAGCTATTCCGGCAAGGGACTGCCCCACCAGAGCTGGCCCAAGTATAAGGCGGCGAGGAAGAAGAGATGAACTATGGATCGGCATATTGACCGATAGATGGGACCGACAGATATTTAGTCTGGTGAGGAGATGCTCAACCGCTCCATTTGCATTGATTCGATAAATTGTTGAGATGTTTTTGAGGCTGATATCGGTTCAGCGAATCGATAGGAAATCAAATAAATAATGGAAATGATTTGAAACCGCAGAGGCAGCTTCTTCTCTGGCCCTAAAACGGGCTGTCGGATCAGGCTTCCTTAAAGAGACGGATGGCTCTGGAACGATTTTGATTATGAAATCAATCGCTTCGGGAGACATCCATCGTCGTTTAATGCCTCTGCTTCCGGCAGGCATGCATATCTTGCGAGCTATTGCCGTGGACTTCATCTTGTTTTCAGATTCAAAGAAGAGGCATTAAATGTCATTTGGAAATCTGAATATAATAGATCCGCTCTTGCGAGCGATTGCTCTAGAAGGATATACCACCCCCACGCCGATACAGATGCTGGCCATACCCCCATTACTCGAGGGAAAAGATCTGCTGGGGATCGCTCAGACGGGAACGGGAAAGACGGCGGCATTTGTGCTGCCCATACTGCAGAGAATGTCAGCCGAGCGGCGAGCCAGCCGGCCGGGCTCACCGCGGGTGCTGGTGCTTGCTCCTACCAGAGAGCTTGCTGCCCAGATCGGCCAGAGCTTTGCCACCTATGGCAAGTTTCTCCGCTTCAGACAACTGGTCATATTCGGCGGCGTCCGCCAGGGGCCGCAGGTCAATATGCTCTCCCGAGGAGTCGATATACTAGTCGCCACTCCTGGCAGGCTCTTGGACCTGATGAACCAGGGCTACATAGAGCTGAAAGGGGTTGAGTTCTTCGTCCTGGATGAGATCGACAGGATGCTTGACATGGGCTTCATAAGAGACGTGAAGAGGATAGTCTCGGCTCTGCCGGAGAAGCACAGCTCCCTTTTCTTCTCTGCCACTCTGACCCGGGAGACGGGCGAGCTTGCCCAGAGCCTTCTTAATGATCCGGTGCATGTGCAGGCCTCTCCCTCGGCGTGCACTCTGGACTCCATCGATCAGCAGGTATTCTTTGTCGATCAGAACTCCAAGAACTCCCTTCTGCTCGATCTCCTCTTAAAAGAAGATATGAAGAGGGTCCTGGTCTTCGCCCGCACCAAGCACCGGGCGGATAAGGTGGCGCAGATGCTGTCCAAAAACAGGATTCAGTCGGATGCCATTCATGGCAACAAGTCGCAAAACCAGCGCACTAAGACTATGGAAAGGTTCCGATCAGGCAGGATAAGGGTGCTGGTGGCGACCGACATCGCCGCCCGGGGCATAGATATCGATGATATCACCCATGTGGTGAACTATGACCTGCCAAATGAGCCAGAGAGCTACGTCCACCGCATCGGGCGCACCGGCAGGGCGGGAGCTAGCGGCAATGCATTCTCTTTCTGCTCTGCAGAAGAGCGCAGCTTCTTGAAGGATATCGAGAGGCTTACCCGGGAGAAGATAGAGGAAAGAGAGCATAAGTATCATTCTCCCCGGGCAAAGGCGGCAACTGGCGCGGATGCAAAGCCCTTATCCCCTGCCAGGTCAAGGGTCACCCGGGTTCAGCAGAGG
>NZ_DAIK01000154.1:0-2921 GCF_002496085.1 Methanosaeta sp. UBA458
GGAGCAGTTCTCACGCCAGTTGGCGAGCCCCTTTCCACCATCGCCATCACCAAGCTGCAGGGTGAGCCCTATAACGCCGGATTCTTCTTCCTGTTCAATCAGCTGGCCGTATATATCATACCGGGCTGCCTGGCCTTCGGCCTTCTGGCCATGTTCTTCACCGGCAAAGCCAAGCTCTCTGAGTGCATGGTCGCTGAGGAGGAGGACGGCGGCTTAAGAGAGGTAGTGGTCAGAGCAGGCAAGGTCTACATCTTCGTCATGGCCCTCCTGCTCCTCGGCTCGGGAATGAAGGTAGTGATAGATAAGTACCTACTCGGCATATCCCCACAGATCATCTACTGGGTCAACATGATCTCGGCCATATTGGACAATGCCACACTGACTGCGGCTGAGCTCAGCCCGGCCATGGACATGGTCCAAATCCAGGCGGTTCTGATGGGCCTTCTCGTATCAGGCGGCATGCTGATTCCCGGCAACATCCCCAACATCATCTCTGCAGGAAAGCTGGGAATCACTAGCAAGGAGTGGGCGAAGCTCGGCGTGCCCCTGGGCCTAATCGCCATGCTGATCTACTTCGTGTGGATCTTCTACATACCTTTCCACGTTGAGTTTGCTCTTTAGAAGTGATGCTCGCATCACTTCTTTTTTTGTGGGGGAGCATGCGATTGGCTCCAGAAAATCTCCCTTGAAAACGTTTGGCGAATTGCCAGTGGATTGCATCTTCGAGTTTTCATCTGATCCAGATATCTCACCATCTAATGCGCCCTCTTGAAGACAAGCAGTCAACTAGTTCATTATTAATTGTTATGGTCGATGAATTGAAATATCATAATGATGAATTAATTCAGGAGATGGTTGATATGTTTGAAAAGGTTTTATTCCCCACAGATTTTTCCAAGTACTCCCAGAAGGTCCTAGAGTGCGTTAGAGAGCTTCCAGGCGTGAACGAAGTGGTGCTCCTGCATGTGATCGGCCCTGCAGATCCTCTCGCCAGGGTATGGGACCCAGGAGGGCGGATCGATGAATCTAAAGTAAACCTAATAGAAGAGAGCAAGATTCTGAGCAGCCGAGGCCTCAGCGTCAAGACGAGAACAGAGGCCATAATGGAGGGGGATATCGCCAGAGTGATCCAGAAAGTAGCGGATGAAGAGAAGAGTTCCGTTATCGTCATGGGCGCGAGAGGCAAGAGTGTCGTGGAGGGCATATTTTTGGGAAATGTCGCCAAGAACGTTCTTCGCTATGGGAACACAAATATTCTTCTTATGCGCTACAAGATCCTGGAAGGCAGGAGCGGCCCAAGCTTAGAGCAATTCTGCTCTCATCCCTTTTCAAGAATACTCTGTCCCACCGACTTATCGAAGCCGGCCGAAGAGGCGATTGCTTTCATCAAGAGGACTAAAGGGGTAGGAGAGATATTGCTCCAGCATGTAGTCTATCGGGGAGAGACCTGGAGAGAGATCGAAGCCCAAACAGAGGAGACAACCAGGAAGCTCAATGTCATCCGGGATGAGCTTGAGGAGGCCAGAATAAAGGTCAAAATCCACACAAGCGTGGGAAATCCCGCTGAGGAGATAATCTCCCTGGCCGAGAAGGAGAATGTGTCGCTGATTGCGATGAGCTCCCATGGAACGGGCTGGTTGAAGCAGTTGGGTGTGGGGAGCACGACCTACGATGTGGCGAAGATGGGCGACAGACCGGTCTTAGTGATCAGAGCAAGAGCTGAATGCATGGTCTAGATAAGATTCTATTTTTGCAGGATTCGACAATGCAATAAGAAAAGCATAAATACTAAAATTGTTCATGTTTATTAATCGTTAATTTGGTCTGGATAGGAGATGAGATGAGCGATAAAATACCTGCAATAGCCTTCCTCGTTGCAACGCTGTGCCTGGCAATTCTAGTTACCATAATGTTTCCAGATTTGCCTGGACTGCCTTAGGCTTCAATACGAAGCTTCCGACCCGAGATTATTCAAAAACTCAGCAGAAATTTATCTAATATAACTAATGCAATGCGTTTCATAAGTATGTCGAGTTGAGCACCTAGCAAGCCATTTGCCCAGGATTAGGACTGCAATACCCCCTCCTTCGTGGCTTCGAGGATATCTCCAGAGAATCCCTCGACGAGGCATGCTTTTTCTGCGTAATTAGCCAAGTCAATTCGGAGCGCCGATGATAAGAGGAAGATCTGCAGCTACAGCCACGGGGTGGCTCTTGTTGATGCTTGGTGGAGCGATGGCATTGATCACTGGCAAGGGTGATATTACAGTGATCACTGCGGGTTTGCTGATCGTATTTAGTGGTGTATATGTGCTAAGCTTGGTCAAACCAGCTTCCAAGCAATTCATAGGGGCGGGATGGCCAGAGAAATTCTGCAGGATCTCGGCAGTTGCCATTGGATTGATAATGGTGGCCAGCGGATTCATCAGCTCAACAAGCGGTATTAGAGATATTTTGATCTTTTATGACTTTGCAGGGATCTACTTCGTGCTAATCGGCCTTCTGCCATTTGGTTGGGGGCTTTACATATTGAAACTAGCCATTTATGGTGTCCGATCTTGATGTCTCTTCCTGCCACCCCCAGCCCGAGTCTTGGATTCTTATGCATTGCTGAAACATCTCAGGCGCTCAGTCCATTATTTGACTCGTTGCTGAATTATGTGGGTGAGTTCAGGCAGAGAATATGGCCTCTGTTCCTCTGCGCCTCTGTGGTTGAGTTGGAGCATAGCGGTTCACCACAGAGGCAAAAAGATACAGAGAATTTGCGATCCAAGTTCTCCCATACCAAATAGCGAGGAGCCCATTATTTGTCTAAGATGAGCTGAAACCTTCTTTTGTTCCACAAATTTCCAGAACAAGGACTCCCTGTGTGGAGACGGAAAAATGAGGACGAAAAAGTGGATCAAGATCGGCTAGATTTAC
>NZ_DAIK01000092.1:0-2560 GCF_002496085.1 Methanosaeta sp. UBA458
CGGGCTCCGCATCACGAGAATGCAGAGTCTAAATGCTAGATGATTGTGATTTTGACTGGCAGGCAGGGGATGGCAGCAGATGAAGGCATACAGGGATCTGGGGGCAGACAGCAGATGAAGAAGGCGGAGATCTATGTGGAAAGCTGAGGATTCTATTGAGCTCTACGGAATAGAAAAATGGGGCAACGGCTATTTTTCTGTTAACGAGAAGGGAAATGTCGTCGTTCTTCCCAATAAGAATTTGTATCAATCCGTGGATATCATGGATCTCATTGAGGAGATAGAGAAATCCAGGGATCTGGAGTTCCCCGTCCTCCTCCGCTTTCCCCAGATGCTGGAGGACCGGATAGATGAGATCACAGGCGCATTTATGGGAGCTATAGAGGAGTTCAATTATTCCGGCACTTATCAGCCCATCTTTCCCATGAAGGTCAACCAGAGAAAAGAGGTCATCGAGTATATCATCAAGTACGGAGCCAAGCATAAGATCGGTATGGAGGTGGGAACCAAGGCAGAGCTACTGGCCGCTCTCTCTTTGGGCCTGCCAAGATATGCTCCCCTGATCTGCAATGGCTACAAGGATGAGGATTATCTCCGCCTCGCCCTGAGCATTCACAATCTGAACAATATAATCATAGTGGTAGACCTTTTCGAGGAGATCTACGACATCCTGAAGTACGCCGATGCCATGGGCGTGGTGCCAAGAGTCGGGATGAGGGTGAAGCTCTTTGCCCGCGGCTCCGGCCGGTGGGTGGAGTCGGGTGGGGAGTCTGCCAAGTTCGGCCTCTCTACCAGCGAGGCCCTGGAATTGATGAGAATCCTCGAGGAGAGAGGGCTTACTAGCAGCCTGAAGATGCTCCACTTCCATATCGGCTCGCAGATCACCGACATCCGGACGGTCAAGAACGCAATGAACGAGGCGGCGAGGGTTTATGCCAAAGCGCGAAAGATGGCCGATATCGAGTATCTGAATGTGGGCGGCGGCCTCTCTGTGGACTACAACGGCTCGAACACCGCTACCCCTTCCAGCGCCAACTATTCTCTGCAGGAGTACGCGAACGACATCGTCTATACGGTGCAGAAGATCTGTGATGATGAGGAGGTTCCCTGTCCCACCATAGTCTCCGAGAGTGGAAGGGCCATCGCCGCCTACCACAGCATGCTCATCTTCAAGATAATCGGCAGAAAGAACGCCAAAAGCTCCCCTCTCCGGCCCCCGGATGATGAGGCACCCATGCAGATCGATGACCTCTGCAGCGCCTTCAAAGAGATCAACATCGATAACTACAAGGAGCACTACCATGATGCTCTGCAGTATAGAGACGAGCTTTACGACTCCTTCAATCTGGGGAACATCGGCCTTGAGGAGAGGGCCAAGGGCGAGACCCTATTCTGGATGGTCTGCAAAAAGGCGGCATTCCTGGCCAAGGAGGCAGGGGACGAGTCCGATGAGTTTTTAGAGCTGAAAAAGCTGGTCAGCCAGAAGTATATCGGCAACTTCTCTCTCTTCCAGTCCGTTCCAGACATGTGGGGGGTGGAACAGATATTCCCAACCATTCCTCTGCACCGCCTGGATGAGATGCCCAGCGAACGGGGCAGGATCGTGGATATCACCTGCGATTCAGACGGGGAGATCAAGAGGTATGCTGGAGACAGCGAGGGCCTGGAGTACCTGGAGATGCATCCCCTGCTGGAGAACCAGGACTATTATCTGGGCATCTTCCTCCTGGGAGCATATCAGGATACCCTGGGAGATTTTCATAACCTTCTGGGCTGCGCTCATGAGGTGCATGTCATGGCAGAGGATGGCGAGTGGTATATCTGCCAGAAGGTGGAGGGCGACACCTGCAAAAAATTGCTGGATTTCTTCAACTACGAGACCAAGGACTACATCTGGGAGATCATGGACCGCTGCGTGACCAGAAAAGAGAGCATCCGCAAGCGAGAGCTGGAGCAGATCGAAGCAGAGCTGAACCGCACCCTCAAGGGTTATACCTACTTCATCACCCGTCCCCCGCGGCAGTCGAAGAAGAAGAAGAAAGAGACGGAAAGGGATCTGGGTCAGCGGCGTCCTGAAGCACTGAAAGGCTGAAAAGCCATTACCCCATCCCAGGTGGCAATAATCTTAAGTTCCTGACTGCATTACCAGACTGCTGATGCATTCCACGTCCCAGGTCCGCAGCCCTCTACTGGCCATTCCTGGAGTTCTGGCCAGCATTTTTTCTCTGGCCATAGGTCTGGTGGCTCTCTTGACCTCCCTTGCCTCCTTTGGCCGCCAGGCAGAGTATGGGTATCTCATCTCTCCCGGAGCGGGCGGAATTCTGTTCATTCATCTCGCTATTGCAGGAATGGTTGGAATGGCCATCTATCTGGATCAGGTGAAGGGGGCAAGATGGCTCCAGATCTCAATAGCTCTGGTCGGTCTACCATCCCTTATCCTCTTTGCATACTTTCGGGAGTGGCTAGGCGGCATCTTCTTGATTGCTATCGCTGCTGCGGTCTATCATTCGTCCCGAAGAATGAGCAGCGCTCCCTTGTTCCTCTTTTCCGGCCTGGTCGG
>NZ_DAIK01000006.1:0-1560 GCF_002496085.1 Methanosaeta sp. UBA458
AGCTCCGGTCTTTAGGCCGGAGCAGTTTACCTCCGCATGAATCTGTATCCTGCCCCCTCCATCGCCCGCTCGATCCCTTTTATGTGCTCGAAGCCCCTAGTTTCCAGCTCCAGGTCCACCCGGGTGTAGTTGATCGCCACTCCGCTCTCGTTTCGGGCGTGATGAATGTGCACCACGTTGGCCTCCTGATCGGCCAGCAGGCCTAAGAGGCAGGCGAGCGATCCGGGAGAATCCACCAGGGAGACGGAAAAATGCATCAGTCTGCCCTCCCGGAAAAGGCCTGCCGCGATGATCCGCTCCAAAAGCAGGCTGTCTACATTGCCCCCGCTTACCACCAGCACTACACGGCTCCCCTCGGCAACCTGCAGCGATCCGCCAAGTAACGCAGCCAGTGGAGCAGCGGCCGCCCCCTCCGCCAGAATGCGCTTTCTCTCCAGAAGCTTCAATACGGCAGAGGCGATCTGATCCTCATCAACCAGAACGATATCATCCACCAGCTTCTGCAGCAACGGGAATGGGGCCTCGCCCACCTGGGTGACCATGATGGCATCGGCGATCGAGCCCCGCTCCTCAGCCTGGACCTCCGCCGGCCTTCCAAGCTCCAGGGCCTTTCTGGCCGAGGGGCAGGATGCCGCCTGCACCCCCACCACCCTTGCCTCCGGCCGGATGGACTTGGCTGCCAGGGCAATTCCTGCGATCAATCCTCCTCCTCCCACCGGAACGATTATGAGGTCTGCATCTGGCAGGTCCTCCAGGATCTCCAGGCCAACTGTCCCCTGGCCGGCTATGACCTCCTCGTCGTCATACGGATGAATGAAGATCCTGTTCGTCTCCTGGGCCATCCGCCTGCCGATTTCTATGCTCTCGACGAGGCTTTTGCCCATCAGCCTCACCTCTGCCCCATAAGCTCGGGTGGCCTCTTGCTTGGAGATGGAGGCCCAGACAGGCATGATGATCGTAGCAGGGACACCGGCTGCACAGGCGGCCAGGGCCACCCCCTGTGCATGGTTTCCCACAGAGGCGGCGATAACCCCTGAATGGATCTTTTCCAGATTGGACTGGAGCTTGTAGGTGGCCCCTCTGACCTTGAACGAACCGCCCATCTGCAGGCTCTCCAGCTTCAGGTATACCTCGGCATTGGCCAATCTGCTGAAGGTGGGGGAGTAGACTAAAGGAGTGCGGATGACCCTGTCCTTGAGGAGATTTGCCGCCTGCAAAACATCGGAGAATTCGATCATAATATCATGATACTACACCGCTGCCTGAAGACTTAATCATTTCCTGAGCTGATTCGGATGGTTTTATCCCCTAAAAGAGACTATAGACAATACAGATGTCCGGCCATCAGTTAAAAGCCAATCAGACAAGAGCCAATCCGAAAAAGGAGGCTTCGGGAAAGGGGGGCAAGAAATCTTCTCAGGCCAGAAGCTTGCGGGAGACCGTCCAGTTCTACATGATAGACTTTAGAACCCCTCTGGGAAAGGCCATTGACATCTTCATCATCCTGCTCAATCTGCTGGTGGTCATGCTCTTCGTCATCGAGACCTATCCCCTCTCAGC
>NZ_DAIK01000006.1:1633-2664 GCF_002496085.1 Methanosaeta sp. UBA458
GACCGTTGGGCCTATGTCAAAGATGGCTACAGCATCATCGATATCGTGGCCATAATGCCCACCCTGGTTTTGATGGTCCTGCCCGCCACCTTCTTCACCCACGATATTCGGTTCATTCAGACCATAAGGGTGATGGCGGCATTCAGGATATTCAGGTTTCTCCGCTTTATGGCCAAAGATCATCTGCTCTTCGGAATGATCAGCCCGGGGATGATTAACGTCGCCCGTCTGGTGGCGAGCATATTCATAATCCTTTTTGTATATTCAGGACTCTTCTATTTTGTGGAGGAGCCGCTCAATCCTGATGTGCAGAACTTCGGAGATGCCTTTTACTTCGTGGTGGTTGCTGTCTCCACCGTCGGCTTCGGCGATATCGTTCCCTCATCCTCTGCCGGCCGGCTGGTAACCGTGGCCATGATAATCTCCGGGATCATCTTCATCCCCTTCCAGGCGGCGAGGATATTTCGCGCCTGGCTGCGGGCCTCCAGCCAGGACAGGACGGTGATATGCACCAACTGCGGGCTGGACAGGCATGATGTCGATTCTAAGTACTGCAAAAAATGCGGCGAAGCTCTGCCGGAGTCGGGAGAGAGTTAGCCGCTTTTGAGCAGTCTGTTCTAGGGAATGCTTTTGTTTTGAATTGTCCCAATCACTCCTTTATCCTCGAATTTCCCGGCGGCAGGAACTGCACGATCTGATCCACCGACGCCACGGACTTCAAGAAGGCTCTGTCCTCCACCTTTAAAGAGAACTGCCGGTAGATCCTCTTTGCCAGGTCGTCAGGATTAAGCTCTCCCGGCTCGATCTCCACCACCGGATCCGATCCGGGCTTGCTCGCCGATACGGGACCGCCAATAAGAACTCCATCTCTTATCCCCAGAGCAATTCCCAGTGGCACATCCCTGAAGTACCTGCGCTCGCCCCGGATGACAAAGCCGCCCTTCTTCAAAAACTCCCCCGGCTCCGGGGTCTTGCTCACCTGGTCTCCCTTCACCAGATAGCAGTCTGCAGCAGCAAGCCCGCTCTTCCAG
>NZ_DAIK01000006.1:2699-3169 GCF_002496085.1 Methanosaeta sp. UBA458
ACCTCTTTGCCCTCGGTCTTAATCACCGTCAGGGGAGCGCCGGGAGCGTCGGTATGCATGGCCAGGTCCCTCCTCTCCAGGTATTTGGCATAAATCTCCTCATTGCTATCCGCATCCCTTCCCCCTAAGACCAGGAAGCCGTCGGAGGAGTAAAACCAGCGGAACCTCTCATACCACTTGGGCTTTCTCCGTCTGTAGTATGAAGACACGACGCGGGTCTTCTTGGGAGCGACCTTTCCCGCTTTCAGCTCCTCGGTTATGGCCAGAGCGCTCTGTGCCCCTTTGGCCTTGCGGACCATATCCTTGGCCTTATCGTAGTACCTCTGGGCATTCTGGGGGACGGCCAGTTCGGCATTAAGCTCCAGCTCCTCCCCATCCAGAAAGACCCTCATCTCTCCCCTGCCGTCCAAAGAGAGGATCGTCTTCGCCTGGGGAAGGCCCGAGCCGCTGATCCTCTCCCAGATCTGGTT
>NZ_DAIK01000041.1:0-7758 GCF_002496085.1 Methanosaeta sp. UBA458
GTGGGCCAGGTGGTGGATGTGACGCTTCCGACGGAGAAATAGAGCTACAGGCTTGAACTGCATGCAGGTATACAGTTCTACCGGGGCCGCCTGGAGAATACTAACCTTTTTTTAGGCCTGTCGCGCCAGGTTAGATGCTATTGTTCTTTCTCCAGAAGATCCTTAATACCAAATAGTATTAAATGTATCAGTAAATGGTCGAAAGGGAGGAGGCAGAGGAATGCTGATAGACAAGATCAAGGAGCAAATCTTGCTGAATAATTATATAATAACATTTCATGCCCACAGGAGAATGGATGAGAGGGGCATTTCTACTGAGGATTTAGTTAATTTGATATTGGATGGAAGTATAATAGAGGACTATCCAGACAGCAGGCCGTGCCCCTCTGCTCTCATAGCTGGCAGAGCTGGCTGGCGATATTGTCACGCCGTGGTAGCTCTCTGCGAAAACCATCTGCGAATAATCACAGTCTATTGGCCGGAGGATGGAGAATGGAAAGACAATATGACGAGAAGAATGAGTTGATTCCTGATATCTGCAACTGCGGTCGAGGAAGATTGCATCGGGGCAAGACAGAGTATCTAACCAGGGTTGATGATGGTGTATTAGTAATCAAGAATGTACCCGCCCTTATATGCGATATTTGTGATGAGGCTTATCTGACACCAGAATCTTCCAGAGAGATCGACAAGATTATCAAGGATTTTCGTGAAGGAAGACTCCTGGCAAAGCCCATTGCAGCGGGTGAGGTCGAACTCAAAATGAAAGAGGTTGCCTGATTGGAGCACCAATAGTAGAGTGGCAGGAGGAAGGCCTGGATCTTGGAGGAATGTGAATTGACAGTACACATCATCTACTCCATCGCGGTCTCCTCGCCCATCACTCCCGCCGAGCCGCTGCCCCCTCTGCCCGACATCCCCAGGGGCTCGCTGCTGATCGTGCAGAGGTGCCATCTAGCGCTATGGCATGGCACCGCACAAATAGCACAGCTCACCCGTTGCAGCAGCAATCACCTTTTATGATCCTCGCCTGGGGGCGGTGGTGGCGGCCACGCACATAACTACTTTTAAATTCCCTCCGGGAAATAGAGTCATGATATGTTCGCAGAATACATTCAGGCATCCTTGGAGCGAGCAGTCTATAAAACGCTTGAAGGAGAAGACGAGCCGATCTTTGTATCGGTCCCTGAGCTTCCCGGCGCATGGGCAACGGGCAAGACGGTAGAAGAGGCCAGAAAAAGGCTTATTGGAGTTATCGAAGAGTGGATACTTCTAGGTGTCCGGCTGGGGCATCCAATCCCTCCTATCGGTGGCCATACCATCAGCACCCCGCAGGAGTCGGTGACTGTTGCCGAGTAGGCTCACTGCAGTATCTCGTCGGGATCTGATCAAACGATTGAAAAGCCTGGGATTCTCTGGGCCGTACGCCGGACCGGATCATGCATTCATGGTCAGAGGATTCGCTCGCATCAGAATTCCCAATCCTCATAAACAAGAAATAGGCATAAGCTTGCTTGTTGAGATACTTCGAGAAGGTGGGATTTCCCGCGAGGAGTGGCTATCGACTAATTGATTTGAAGAGTGTAGAAGGCATAAGGGATAAAAAATGTGCGTTCCCATCATCTACTCCATCGCCGTTGTACCTGAGCTTCCTGGCTGCTCGGCCTTTGGTGAGACAGAGGAAAGGGCTTTGCAGGAAGTCAAGATCGCCATGAAACTATGGCTGGAGACTGCAAAAAAGATAGGCAGATCGATTCCCGTTCCTCAGAAGCGAAGCCTGATTGCCAGTCTTGCATAGGCCCCAGTTTCACCTCGCAAGTCGCTAGCAAGACATTGTATTTATATCGTCCTTCCTGCCTATTCAAGCCTCCCCGGCGCTGAGGGGGTCTCGTTGGCCGCAGCCCGGAGGGCCGACTCGCGTCATCCACTGAAAAGCATGAATAGATCGGACTCCTTTGAAATACTGCCGGTGGAAAGGCAGGCTAATGGAATCGATTTGCCGGGGCAAGAAGGGCAATGATCATTAAATTATCTCCAGCTCTCATCCCTTCAAATACCTCTCAATCCTCTCCAGCCCATCAGCTATCTTCTGCAGGGAGTTGGCATAAGAAAACCGCAAGTAACCTTCTCCATTGGGCCCAAAGTCAATACCTGGAGTGACTCCCACGTGGGCTTTTTCCAGAATATCGAAGGCCAGAGCATAAGAATCCCCAGATAAATGCTGAGCATTGGCGAAGACATAAAAAGCTCCCGTCGGCTCAACGGTAATTCCAAAGCCCATCTCTCTCAATCGCCGGACCATGAACTTCCTCCGCTGATTGTAAATCCTCTTCATCTCCGCCACATCCGGGCCGGTCTCCTCTAAAGCAGCAATCCCCGCCCTCTGGGCAAGGGAGCTGGCGCAGATGAAGAAGTTCTGCTGCATCTTCTGAATGGGCCGGACGAACCTCTCCGGAGCGATCAGATAACCCAGCCTCAGCCCGGTCATGGCATAGAGCTTGGAGTAGCCGTTAAGCACAAAGGCATGATCTGTGAACTCCAGGATGGAATGCTCCTTTCCCTCATAGACCAGTCCGTGATAGATCTCATCGGAGATGATGTATGGGCCGAGCCCGGCGATGGCCTTCATGTTCTCCTCAGAGAGGAGGTTTCCAGTGGGATTGGAGGGGGAGTTGATCAGAATGGCCCTGGTCTGGTCCCTGATCCGCTCTCGGATCGCCTCCGCCCTCGGCTGGAAGCCGTCCTTTTCATAGACCGGAACCCTTGCCGGCACTCCCCCCAGGAAGCTTATGAAATTGGGATAACAGGAGTAGCCTGGATCGGAGAGTACCACCTCCTGGCCCCTCTCCAGGAGAACGGAGAAGACAAGCATCATCGCCGGCGAGGTGCCTGAGGTCACCACCACCTGCTCGGGCTTTATAAAGACGCCATAGGTCTTTTCATAATGCCGGCAAATGGCCTCCCTGAGTTCCAGATCCCCCAGGCTGTGGGTGTAGTGGGTCAATCCCCGGTCCAGAGCCTTTCTCGTCGCCTCCTTGACCGCTAAAGGTACATCGAAATCCGGCTCCCCCACCTCCAGATGGATGACATCCACTCCCTGCCTCTCCAGCTCCCTTGCCCTCTCTAAAACCTCCATCACAATGAAAGGCGTAATCTCCTCTGCTCTCCTGGCGATCAAGATCCTTCTCCCATGCTGTCAGTCCAGTTGTCGGTTGACCTAAATAACGCCTTTCATTAGCATCTCACTCATCCGCAACGTCCCGGCTCAGCAGAATAGGGTATATTCTCCTTCAAGCACCAGGCCAGCTGAGAGAGCATGGGCAGGATCTCCTTCTCCTCCTTTTGCCTCTGTACCATGATCTCAGCCAGGCTGCCCTGCTCGATTCTCTTTTCGATCAGGGGAAGATACCGCTGCTCCTCCCGGGTGGCATTCCTCGCCGCCAGGGCATAGAGCCTCTCCAGCTCCGGCCTCATGGCCGCCACCCCGCGACGCATGCCATCCTCCAGCATAGCTAATAGATGGCTCTCACTATCCTCCAGCTCCAAGTCAGTGCGGAGGAGGGCCATGATGAAAGCACAGATCGCCATATCCGAATGCAGACACTCCTGCTCATCTATGGCCTTGATCTCCAGGCACCTCCTGGTGAAGCGCACGATCTCCCCTCTGGAGTTCACCCACTCGTGGCAAAGTATCTGAGCATGCTGCTTTTTCAATTCCCGATAGATATTGCGGTTGATCTCGACATAATCTCTGATACCCTCCAGCCTCTCGGGAATCACATTCCGGCAGATCTGGGGGATCTGGGACTGATTTCTTCGGTAGTACACCAGCCGGCTGTCCATATAGGAATTGACTTGTCCCTCGACAAAGGGAGAGGAGGCAGTCACCGCCACCAGATAGGGCATGAGCGAGCGAATCTTGTTGAACATCCCCACCAGCTCCTGCTCATCCCTATAAGGAATATTGATCTGCAGCGCCTGGATGTTCAGCCAGCCATGCTGCTTGATGCCAAAGAGCCGGTCGTATGCCTGGTAATAGTCCTGCTCATCGTGATCCCAGTAGGTCGTCTGATCCAGGGTTAGCAGGGGATGCATTCCCAGGCCCAGGAACTGGTACTCATTTTTCGTCGCCCGGAAAAGCTCTTGCAGTCCCGAAAAGAGATTCTCCTCCAGGCGGCCAAGGTTGCCCGGAGACGCCGGAATCAACTCCAGGACATGCTTTTGCAGCTCTTTGGACACCCGAATTCCCCCGAAGGCCACCTCATGCTCCACCCTGCCATTTATCCTCTCGATGATCCTGTCGGATATGGCCAGGGGGCGGAAGATGCTATCGTTTATGGAGTACTCGTGCTCCGTTCCTAAATGAGATTGTGCGGGTTGTGCCCGGTGCATTGCTGCCCTGGATACTCTCCCGAATTGCAATGGCATTCTTTTTCAGTCCTCCAGCCGGATCTCCGCCACAAGATCAGTCTGGGGCTCATCGATCTGTAGAATCTGGGCCATCTCCTCCTCAGGCACGCTTCTTATCAGATCCATGATCTTCTCCACAGAGGTCTCGAAGAGGGCATCGTATGCCTTCCGGTTAGCCCTTAGGAATCGAACCATGGGACAGATGCTCTCCCTCTTGAGGAATATCTGCAGCATATCACCCTCAATATCAAAGGTGAACGGCCCGGCAACGCAGGTCTCAGGCTTGATATCATGGATGCTGCACTTCCCATCCCGGAAGAGCACACAGAATCCATCCTGCCTGAGGCGGAGCCTCTTATATCCGACAAACTCGATCGCATCCGCGCTGACGCCGTTTTCCATAAGTATATCAATCCGCTTCTGGCTCAGGGGAGGCCTGGCCTCAAAGCAGCAGCCACCAGCCAGATGGCAATCATCGCAGGCCCGGCTCAGGGTCTGGCAAAGGTCCTCATCCATTCAAATATCATCTCTTAGATAGTGCGAAATCATCATTTAGCCTATTCAATAAAAAAGTTGATCTACCCCTCTTTAGAGTCGATGTCGCTGGAGTAGATGTCGCTCTCGCCCCATTGGCCGACCTGTGCATAGGTAAATTCAGCTTCCTGCTGATATCTGCCCATCAGACCGGCAGAAGAGATCGTCCCCATGGAAAGGTCTCGGGCATCGTCCAGAGCCTGGGCGGATACGAGATGAGAGATGATCTGTCCGAACATCTCCGGGTAATGTTCATCCTCTCCCCCTTCCAGAGAGGGATTGTCGTTCACCTCGATGACGAAGAGCTTTCCGTTGCTCTCTTTTATGTCCACTCCATACAATCCTTTACCGATAGCCCCTGCCGCTTGCTTTCCCAGATCTATTACCTCTGGCGGCACCTGATCAGCGGGCACGCTCTCCACATCGCAATAGACGATATGGCCGTTGACAGAGGCCTGGATCTTGAAGGTCTCCGAGGGTATGATATACCGGCAGGCGTAAAGCAACTGGCCATTGATCACCCCCACCCGCCAGTCGAACCGGCTCTCGATGTACTCCTGAACCACAATCCAGTCGGATAGCTTGAAGAACCTCTTGGCCACCTTCAAGAGCTCCTCCACATCCGAGACCTTCTCCACCCGCACCGAGAAGGATGTTGACGGCTCTTTGAGAACCAGAGGGCTGCCCAGCTCATCGAAAAGCTGCCTTGCCTGCTGGTCATCTAATTCCCTCTTCTTCAGAAACCTGGTCTTAGGCATGGAGACGCCTTCTTTCTGCAGGTGCATGTACATGTTTATCTTGTCGGCGCAGATCCTGATGGATGTGGGGTCGTCTATCACCGGCACGCCGTACATCTCCGCCATCCTGGCGGCCACGTAGGTGGTGTTCATGGGATCGGTGTCGGCACGGATGAAGAGCGCATCCAGTCGGGGAATCTTTTTCATATCCACGGGAAAGATGAACTCGACGGTATGGCCCATGCTCTCTGCCACATCCCGGCACTTCACCAGGGCCATGAGCTGAGAGGAGCTGCTCAATGTCTTTCTATTGACGAAGATTCCAAGTTTACTCAAAGCGTTTCACCCTCTTGTCCAGAAGGTCCTGGAGCATTTCTTTTTCCTCTTTGGATAATTGAGAGTATTTCACCGGCGCCAGAGAAGAGAGATTATAGGTGCCAGAATTGTCCTTCACCATTACGATCTCCACTAAGGGCAGCTTGAATACCTGGTAGATCTTCTCCGCAATCTCTGCTACCTCTTCACAGCAGTTCAGGCTCCTGCCGAAAATGGAGACGCATCTGGTAACGGCAGATGTATCAGCGATCTTCTGGTAGCAGAAAGGATACCTTCCGTGGTTGGTGATGTGCTTTACCACCTTCTTTGCCTCTTCATGATCATTCACCAGGAAGTACTCACTGGGAGTGGAGAAGTAGTTCAGGCCATAGATGATGGCCGGAAGGGGCACGAACTGGTAGGATACAGTCCAGTCGCAGACGGAGATGCCCGCCAGCTTGGCCTTCTCCAGGCATATAGGAACTATATAGGCGTCTAAAACATCCCTGCTGCTGGGAGTGGTTATGATCCCCTCATTCTCACTCTTGACAATGGCATAGTACGGCTCAGTCTTGTAGAAGTAGCTCTCATTGACGATGTACTGAGAGTCATCCTCCACTAAGGTGTACATTATATCCTTCTTAGGAATCTGATCCCGTCGTTGGTTCATTAAATGATCACCGCACGATCTGCGTGTGAGAGAATAGGGCTTTTGCTTTGGACAGATTTGCGTCCACATTGTCTATATTGTGCTGCCATTCAGGTTTTTTTCCAGACGGTACCCTACGGTGCCTTATGTGACTACGGTGCCGCTCCGGATCGGATGCAACTTCAATCTCTGAAATCTGAAATCCCCGAAGAGCGTTCTAGTCAGCATGTAGTATTTATCGTTGTCGTCCAGATGCCTTTGAACCGATCCCTGAAATCCTCCGTCCGGATCAGATTCGATTTATTCCAACAAGAAATGGAAATCGGCCCCTGGAATTCAGAGGTATTTCGCGAGGATATCCCAGAACCCACATTCCGCCAAATTCAAGGGCGGATGCTAATTTTTCTCTAATAGAGCCATCAGCTCTGCCGCATTGGTTGCTGGAAGCTGGCAGACTTGATCCGAGCAGACATAAGCCGCGGCCTTTCCCTTGACCGGGACCAGATCTCTGGTAAAGGGAGCGACCATGACGATCTCGCTTCCTGATGCTAAAACCACCGCTTTATTGGGCAGGAATCTAATTCTTATCGCGGCCAGCATCTCTTTCAGTCCCCCGTCCTCCAGGCTGCCGACCAGGGCTACCTCATACGTAGGTCCCAGAGCATAGTCCAGGGCACAGAGAAGCATTGTATACCCCAGGGGCTGGGCGGAGACTGCAGGAAGGGCAGAGCGAGCGAGGAGGGCGGCCTTCTCCTCTAAGCTTGTATCTCCCGTCAAATGCAGCAGCCTGAGGAGGTTTAGGAGGGCAATGGAGTTTCCAGAAGGCAGAGCGCCATCGTAGTACTCCTTCTTTCTGACCAGCAGCTCCTCGCCATCATCCGCAGTGAAGAAAAAGCCCCCCGCTTCACCATCCCAGAAGTGCTTATCCATGATCTCATTCAGATGGACTGCCGCCTTCAGATACTTGACATAGAATGTCGCCTCATACAGCTCGATCAATCCCCAGATGAGGAAGGCATAGTCATCCAGGTTGGCCTGAATATCTGCTCCCTGCCGGTAGCGATGCATCAGACGCCCCTCAGGGGTCCGCATCACCTCTAAGAGAAAGTCCGC
>NZ_DAIK01000041.1:7797-11941 GCF_002496085.1 Methanosaeta sp. UBA458
TCCATTCCAGTCGGTGAGGATCTTGTCGTCCTTGAGGGGATGGACCCTCTTCTCTCTGGCCAAATAGAGTCGGGATATCATATCGCTGGAGCGGTGGTACAGCTCCTCCTCCTCCGGGATCTTCAGGACACTAGCAGCATCGCTAAAGCTTGATCGTTGCCGGAGGATGTTTCTTTCCCCCTCATAGTTCCCGCTCTCATAGACATCGAATAGCCGGATCAATAGCCGGAAATCCTCTTCGCCCAGGGACTCCTTTAGCTCAACTGCGGTCCAGGTGTAGAATTTGCCCTCCTCTCCCTCGCTATCAGCGTCCTCAGCCGAGTAGAAGCCTCCCTCGGGAGAGGTCATATCCCTCAGGATGTACTCCAGGATCTCGCGCACCGTCTGAGCGTACTCCTCCTCACCCGTGGCCTGATAGGCCTCAGCATAGGCCATGGCCAGGAGCGCCTGGTCATAGAGCATCTTCTCGAAGTGGGGTACGAACCACTCCGGATCGGTGGAGTATCTGTGAAATCCGAATCCCACATGATCGTAGATCCCTCCCATCCTCATGCCCTGAAGGGTGGTCTTGGCCATCTCCAGGGGCAGGATGTTTTTGGTTCTCTTCCAGCAGCGCAGAAGGAACAATATGTGATGGGGGGTGGGAAACTTGGGGGCGGTGCCAAAGCCACCATTCTCAGGATCGTAGATCGAAGAGAGGGCGCTATAGCCCCGGGAAAGAAGAGAAGAATCGAATGGCGACCCCGAGAGGGAGTCCTTATGAGCCTCCTTCTGCACGCCTGCTCCCCTGCCGCTCTGCCGTCCCTTCAGATGATCCACGATGATGTTCGCCGAGCTCATGAGGCTCTCTCGATCGTTATCCCACATCTCCTTGACCTGAGCGATCAGCTCCATCAATCCCGTCAGGCCCATATGCCCTTTTTTTGGTATGTAAGTGGCAGCGAAGAATGGTTTTTTATCCGGAGTCATCATAACGGTCAATGGCCATCCCCCTCTGCCGCTGACAGCTATGGCCGCGGCCATGTAGATCTGGTCTATGTCCGGCCTCTCCTCCCGATCGACCTTGATGCAGATGAAGGACTGATTCAGGAGGCGGGCCACATTGGGATCCTCAAAGGACTCGTGGGCCATGACATGACACCAGTGGCAGGTGGAGTAGCCCACAGAGAGAAAGATCGGTTTATCCTCCCTTCTGGCTGCCTCGAATGCCTCCTCTCCCCAGGGGTACCAGTCCACTGGATTGCAGGCATGCTGCAATAGATAGGGGCTCTTCTCTTTACAAAGGCGGTTTTGCTGGCAGCTGGATCTTGACGGATCTATGCCGGAGCTGGGATCTTCTGTCATGGCAACCTTGGATAGCTATTGATGCTCTCTTGTATATATCAGATCGGTATATCAGACGGGATTCTTGATGAGTCGGATCAAATAGAGTCAAACGCATGGCCAAGAGTCAGATTGGCTTTTCGCTGAATTAAGTGGGTGGGCCCAGCAGAGATTATAGCCTTTGTTACTCTGTGTCTCCGCATGAAAAACTCTTAAAGCATACTGGTTTTTCATGCTTTGGGCATGATCGCTGCCTGAGGATCATGGGCCCTTTGTGGTTGGGTCAGAGCATCGCGTCTTACCACAGATGCGCAAAGATGCAACGAGTTTGCGATTCAGGTTCACCCATACAATATAGCGAGGAGCCGTCAGATTTGATCCGTCAGATTTGATCAGCGGTCTGAGATCCTGCTCTTCACGTATAATACTAATATTATTTGTATTGTAGATCTGTCAAAGATTCGCGCCAAAATATTTCTTCTTGTCAATACCACCAAACACCATCTGGTAAGATCTTATGATACTCTTTAATCCAAATCTCTATCAGAATATCATCACGATTATTTTTAATATGATTGCTATCATTTCTCCGAATATTCAGATGATACTCCATCTCTACAGTATTCGATATGTTTATATCCTTTTGAGATAAATTGGGAGTATACTCTTTGGAGTATAGGGGTGAATTTGAAATATGAAGGGAGTATTAGTTGCGATAGCTATAGTCGTAGCCCAATTGCTTTGCTGCATAGCGATGGCTAATCCACCGCTTGTGCCTCCTGTACAGTATGAACAGTTTTGTGAGAGCCAAAAGGTATCCGGAACCGGAATCATAGATGTTAGCACATCCATAGTCGATAAGAAGATCGCTCTCGAATACTACAATACAATGGCTGGAGATGGCGATTTCGAGCTCGACTCTGAGCATGCTTATTCGCAAAATTCCGATAAGCTGAAGAGAAATATATCTTCGGTTAATGGTGGTAACAAATCCGGCCTGAACATGTATGAGAGTACGAAATTGACCTATGCTGGAGACACGCCACTGATGGGAGCCAAGTTCCTCAATTCAAAGGCGTTCTATGGCGGCATAGGAGCCAACGTCCAGGAGACCTTCGCGGTAACAGAGATGGAGAAGGACCAGACGACATTCTTTGTCTCAACCACGCCATACGATCCCCAGGAGCCCGCTGATCCTCAGTGCGATGACTACTTGAAGCTCCTTCAGACCTATTATCCTCTGGAGTACTCCAAGTACATGGCCGAATCCAAGCATAGCATAACTCCTGAGGAGCTCATAAAAAGGCTGAAGAATGCCGGTAGGGACACCGATGCAGTCGAGAAGCTGATGACCTCCAAGGATGGTACCTATAACCCGGCCCACCTGATCGGCCTGGAGACCAAGAACTCCTTCAATGGTACCTGGGGCACGGATGCCACATGGCATAGGATATTCTACAAGGACATCAAAGCCCACGAGCTGTTCTCCGGAACATTCGAGGCTGAGAAGCTCATAAAGTTCCATGAGAATCCCGTACCCGAAAAGGACCACCAGCCACCCTGCGATGGCATAGATTGCTAGGTAGCTCCTGGCAATCACCTTTTTTGCTATTTTTATAAGGCATTGCTAAAAAAAGAATTGCAGGATCGGAAGGTCACGATCCTTATTATGCGAAAGCTGCTACCGTTTTATACTGGTCCCAGTGGCAAGACCACCTTCTTGTATACCTCATTCAAGACCTGAGCCAGTGCTGCATAGATTGCAGACAGTCCGCAGATGATGCCTTCATATCCGGCCAGCGTCCCGATGGCGGCGCTTCCGAAGTAGTCTCTGGCCGCCAGCAGGAAGAATAGAATGGTTAGAGTTAAGAATACTACCTGCAGAGCTCTATTGATCCTCAGGGTTCCGATGAACATCACAAAGGTGAACAGCCCCCACATAAAGAAATAGGCCGCAAAGGCAACCTTGCTGGTTGCAGTGCCAAGGCCAAGACTTGGCATGAGGAGCAATCCCACAAGAGTGAGCCAGAAGAGGCCGTAGGATGTGAAGGCAGTGGTCCCGAAGGTGTTGTTCTTCTTCCACTCCATTATTCCGGCGATGATCTGGGCCATGCCGCCATAGAATATTCCCATGGCCAGGATCATTGTATTCAGCTCATAGTATCCTGCATTGTGAATATTCAGCAGAACAGTGGTCATACCAAAGCCCAGCAGGCCTAATGGAGCTGGATTTGCGGTGTTATCGATTAGTCGCAGCGAACTCATCGCTCCTTTCTTAAAATCTTCCGTATTCTTTCCCTCCTAGATTACTGATGCAGCCATCATTATATTACTAAATATTAATCCTTTATCCTTAAAAATATTAATTGATAATAATGCTAAATGATCGATATCAACCCTACTTAGATATCTTTTTGATAAGTTAATGATAAATAATACACTTACTGGAGGACGATGTGCTCCTGCAAATCACCCTCGCCATCAGGGCCATTAAATCATTATATCAGCTTTTTTTTATAAGATATGGGTGGGAGGATCGGCATATCAAAGGTTAAATTCGCGTGGATAGCAGCAAATGAAAAGCAGATTCTACTGGCTCTGCATATCCCACAAAGACAAATGGAATCGCAGCCCGAAGCCGCAAACAAACCCATTGTGCTCAGGAAATGTCAGCCAAGGGCATTTAATTTATATATTAAAATTTTTAATTGACACCGATTTAACTGCAACTGCAAAAATGAATCTCACACCCTGCTTATGATAATATCTTATATATGCCAATCCAAAGAGAGCGAGAATGTCAATCTAATTTAAAAAATTT
>NZ_DAIK01000172.1:0-7145 GCF_002496085.1 Methanosaeta sp. UBA458
GCTACTGAAAGCTCCGGTCTTTCGGCCGGAGTAGTTTACCACATAAAGCAAGCCTCTCAGGCATCCACGTGATTCACGCAGATCCAGTGATAGTACCCATGAATCCCCGTGCCCGTGACCTCGTCGAACTCCTCCAGCTCGCAGCCGCAGATCTGGCAGACCTCGCCATCCGGAACCTCGATCTCAGCATCATTACATAGCACTGTTACCATAATCGGTCTCCATATCTGTCTGCCAGGGGCCATGAAGCTTTCGGGCCGCTCTATGTGTTCGGGGAACATTATTAACCTTAATCACCCTCAGCTCTTAAGCCCAGGGGCGGGGAGGTTGAAGAGCACCTCTCCCCCACCCGAGCCGATGGGCACGTAGAGCACATTGGGGTTGTTCTTGATCGCCTGCACGAACTCCCAGGATACCAGGGTTGGCGTTACCGATTCTCCCTTGATCCGGTTCGCCTCGGCTATGCCCTTGGCCTCGATCACCAGCCTCTCCGCTTCCTTCTCAGACTGCTGGATGGTAAACTGCATCTGCTGGGCCTGCTGCTGCTTTTGCTGCTTGGTGGTGATGGCCACCTGGAGCTCAGTCGGCAGGAAGATCCCCCTCAGCCAAACTCTCTCGATGATGATGCCGGTTCTATCTAGCTCCATCTTGAGCTGCTTTTCCACATCCGCCTGGATCTCAGTCGACTTATTGGTGTAAATGTCCTCGGCGGTGTACTTCTTGATCTCCGCTCGAAGCAGGCCCATGAAGGAAGGAGTCAACTTGGTGTCCACATAGTCTCCTCTTACCGATCTGAAGATGTCCGGAGCCTTGGCCGGATCAAGGTGCCACAGGACGCTGCTGTCCAGATTTATCTCCAGGCCCTCACGGGTCAACGTCCCGGTTACCTGCTTGTATTCTATCTGCTGGGTCTGGGTGTTCATCTGGTGGACGCTGGTGAGTGGATCTTTGAGGTTGAATCCCGGACTCAGGACAGTATCGGAGACCACCCCAAACCGGTCCTGCACCCCCACATGCCCGGCAGGGATTATGGCAATGAAGGATCCTCCCACTAAAACCAGCAGCAGCAATAAGATGATCGCAGTGGCAATGAAAGCTGTAACTCCAAGAGAGAAATGCGGCGGCTTAGGCATCCTCTCTTTTATTTTTTCCCGTAATATATCGCTATCTATTCCGCTCATCTACTCTACCTCATTTAAAGATTAGTCCCTCTTTATCCCTTATGCCATATCTCCATAGAACTTGAAGACCGTGTAGCCATTGCCCACCACCTTCATCTCCGAGACGCCAAAGAACTCTCTGTTCCAGCTGGTGGGCAGATATCTGGCCACCGCCAGAGCCACCCCACAGATGAACAGTATAATGAAAAAGAACAGCCTGCGCTCAATTAGCGAGAAGGCGCCTATTAAAAGACAGATCAGGGATATAACTGCCATTGTGTTTCCCAAAAATACATGCTTCAGCCCGCTGGTGGTCTGAATGGTGTTGTCGTCCACCCGCTCGGCTATGAGCATTATACTCTTCATGTTGATGGACATCGACTCTTCCAGCCGCTTATCTGTGCCCATCACATCAGAGGGATTCTCAAAATCAAACTGGGCACCATCGTCGGTCATAACCACCAGGGGAAGATCAAAGCTCCCCAGGAAGCTGCCGCTGGTATGCTTGCCATCGATTATGTACTCGTCCACCAGCTCCAGCGGCTTTATCCTTCTGACAAGAGCGACCTTTTCCGAGTCAGAAGGCACTTTCACAAGCCTTGACAGATTAACCAGATCGCTTGCCGCCTGGCTGGTGTCGAAGTTGCTCAGCCTGTTTATGGCATTCATGCCGTTCTTGAATACGAAGTCGTCGGCCACCTCCGGGAATATATTCCGCCCCGGCGTCTTGTAGCGGTTTTTAATTGCCTTCTTCAGTTCGGCCAGGCTTATCAGGAACGCCGGCCCCATAACCTCTATCTTATTCTCAGAGGTGATGACCTTTGGATTCAGAAGCTTCACCACCCTGGAAGAAGCCTTCCCGCCTATCTTCTCAGAAGCTAGATCATTGGAGAAAGAGTGCTTTATCGCCTCTAGCTCTCGGTCCAAGAGGCTGGAAATCTCCCTGATTTCGTTCATAGCTTGGCCGCTCCGGGCTGACCATCCAGGATCACCAGAGTGAAAGGACTCTGGCTAGAGATCGTCCCCGTCTGGCGGAATGTCCTCTCGTCCATCCTCACCACATCAGGATCCCTTCTTGGCAGCTCATCCAGAAGCCTGGCCGGGCGATCAATCTCCCGGGCCAGATCCGAGCGCTTCGGCCCGCTGACAGAGCACATCCCCTCCTTCAGATAGAGGACGCCCGGATCTCTTGCCGAAAAAAAGAGCATCTCGCAGGAATCCATGCTCACTTCCAGGTCTTCTGGGTTGTCGATGTTGCAGCAGGTCAGCTGTCTGGACTGGAAGGGCTCGCCAAATCCCGAGATTCTTATGGACAAGGGCTCAATTGAACTAGCGAGGAATGTCGCCTTTCTGGTCCGGAAATATCGAACGGGTGTGCAGGCGAACTCACAATCCAGGCATGACTGCAGCCGCCTTGCAGTCTCCGCGTCGATTCCCTCCAGGTTTGGCAATAGCCTCAATTCTTGCTGCGTATCTTGCTGCATATCTCTCACTTACCTAATTGGCGTTATTGATGTTAATAGCTTTCCTAATCCAGGGAGTAACCTGAACCCGCGGATATTCATGATCCGCCCCCCTTAAACTCGATGAGCTTCGATATCAATCTTCGATATCGATAATAGATAATAGGCTCCAATTAAGTTAGTTACAGTCAAAGCAGACCGTTTTGATCGGGAGACGTACTATTCCCTCTTTTCCGCCGCTTTGAGCAGACGGATGACATCCTCATCCTCAAGCTGTGCAAACTCCTCGTAATGCTCGGACACTGAACAGAAATCAGGGGGCACATCCAGGGCGACAAGCTCATCGGCTTCTCTTCTGATCCTCTCTGCTGCCTCCATCGACGAGACGGGAACGGCAACCACTATCCTCTTAGGATGCTGCTTTTTCAGCACCATAATGGCCAGGAGGACGGTAAGCCCGGTGGCCATGCCGTCGTCAACCACTATGGCCACCTTCCCTCCAGCCATCAGGGGCGGTCTGCCTTCAAGATAGGCTCTTCGCCGTCTGTTCGCCTCTTCCATCTCCTCTTCTGCCCGGACGCCGAGCCATACGGGATCCAGGCGGGAAGCGCCCAAGCTGTCGCATATCATCTCCCCATCCTCGGATATTGCGCAGACGGCGCATTCCCGGCTGCCTGGATAGCCGATCTTTCTGGTTATGATCAGATCCAGTGGAGCATCAAGGTGGCGGGCTACTTCATATCCCAGGACCACCCCACCTCTGGGAAGGGCATAGACCACCGAATCCTGGCCTATAAATCCGTCCAGGGACCCGGCCAGCACCTTTCCTGCCTGGGATCTATCCATAAAGAGCATAAAATATTGTCTGGCGGGAAAGAACTTATCTCTTTGGATTTGACCAATTCTCTTATGCTCATCTCAGAGGCCGAGTTCGGCTCCATCGTCAGCAGATACAAAAGCGTCCTGTACCTGTGCCACCGCAACGCCGACCCTGATGCCATAGGGAGCGCCTTTGCCCTGGCCGGGACCTTCGGTGGGACAGTGGGGGCGATAGACGACCTGAGCCGCACCGGAGAGGCTCTATCTGATATCATAGGAGCACATATACTGATCGACCCCTCAGAAGAGGGCTGGGATATGATTGTGGTGGTGGACACATCCGTCCAGTTGCAGCTGGGCAGAATCCAGCTTGCCAGATATGGACTCATAGATCACCACCAGGATGAAGGGCTGATCCGAGAGGCAGAATTCTATATCCAAAGGCCGGCCAAATCCACTGCGGAGATCGTCTGGAAGATCCTGAAGGACAATGGACGGCAGCCGAGCAGGGAGATGGCCCTGGGGTTAATGGCGGGGATTATCTCGGATACTGGACGGTTCAAGCGGGCCAGCGCGGAGTCATTTATGGCAGCCTCAGAGCTACTGGAAGCAGGAGGATTTGATTATGAAGAGGCATTGCAGACCCTATCCGTTGCCCCGGACATCTCTCAGAGGATAGCAGTCCTCAAGGCAGCCTCCCGGGCAAAGATCGAGCGCCAGGGAGAATGGCTGATAGCCGCCTCCAGGATCAACTCCTTCGAGGGCTCAGCGGCAGCAGCGCTGATAGATCTGGGGGCAGACGTGGCCTTTGTTGCCGGAAGGCATGGCGATCGGGTCAGGATCAGCGCCCGGTCCAGCCGCAAAGCAGCGAAAGCCGGCTTGAACCTCAACCAGATCCTGGGTGACATCGGCAGAGCCCATGGTGGTGACGGCGGAGGCCACAGTTCAGCAGCCTCCTTTGATGCCAGGGGCGATCCTGAAGCCCTACTGCAGGAATGCAGAAATAGGGTGGCAGAGTTGCTGCCCTGATATTTCTTTTCTAAGCCTTGCGCACTTTTAGAGCGTACTTTTTCAGGGCTTCAATTCCCGGCAGGGGCTCTCCCGATAGGTAGGTGATGCTCGCACCGCCGCCCATGCTCACATGAGAGAACTTGGACTCCAGCCCCAGCTGTTCGATGGCGGCCACGCTATGCCCTCCGCCGGCGATGGAGTAGTCCGACTCGGCTGAGGCCTTCAGGAGCTCAGATGTCCCCAATTTGAACTTCTCCTGCTCAAATATCCCTGCCGGCCCGTTCATGACTGTAACCCGAGCATCCTTTAGCTCTTTGGAATAATCGACTATGGTCTCCAGACCTATGTCCGCTATAGGCAGATCGTTGGAAAGGGCGGAGACTGCGACGTCGATCCTCTCTCCATTCTTATTCAGGGCCACATCCACCGGCATTGCGATCTTGTCCGGATACTCTGCCAGAAGCTTAGATGCAACCGGTATCTGCTCAAGATACTCCTGATCCTCTACGAACTTTCGATTGGCTTCACCAACATTGATTCCTGCTGCCATCAAGAAGACAGTAGCTACAACCCCGGAGGTCAGAATCTTGTCCGCTCCGCCGCGCCGCAGCACATTCTCTATCACCTTGATGGAGTCGTCCGCTTTGGTACCTCCTAAAGAGTAGATCGTGGGATGCTCATCGCCCTTCAGCCCTTTATCCAGAGCAGTGATCTCTTTGTCCATCAGAAGGCCGGCAATGCTGGGCAGAACCTCGGTGAATCCGACTACAGAACAATGAGAGCGATGGGAGACGGCAAAAGCGTCATTTATGAACAGATCGAATAGAGGAGCCAGCCTCTTCACCATATGGCTTTTGGCATGATCGGCAGGCGTGCGGTTCATGTTCTCTTCTGCATAAAAACGGGTGTTCTCCAGTAGAAGAACCTCCCCTGGCATTAGGGATCTTATGGCCTCTCGAGCATGAGAGCCGAAGATGTCATCGATATAGGCAACATCGCGTCGAAGGAGTCTGGTGGCAGAGCGGGCATGGGCTTCCATGGTGGTATAGTCCTTCTTTCCCGCCCTGCTCTGATGGGCCATGAGGACCACCCGGCAATCCTCCAGAGCGCGCAAAGTATCTAAATGGCTCTTGATCCGCTTGTCATCCAGGATATTTCCGCTCGGGTCCATGGGGGAGTTGAAGTCGACTCTAACCAGGACCCTTTTATTATCGAGTTTGACATCTTCCATCGTGAGATAATCCTTCAACTAAAGTTCCTCCCGGTGTGTTAGGGGTTATCGGAAGGAGTATAAAGTCGTTGCTGATTTGGGCGGAGTAGCTTTCAAAAAGGATTAAGATAGAGGATTGAGAGAGGCAACCACATGGTAGAAGGATCAGATCTCCCCGTGATTGAGGCCAGCGAGATCCTGGAGAGGATCGAACATGGGGAGCCAGTCATCTATGAGCACGTGGCAATAGCTGGCGATATTGACCTGTCAAGACTTGATCTGCCCTTCATTCATAATGAAAGGTCTGGGGATATGTCCACTCTAGCCCACGTCCTGGCCTCTCGCATCGAGATCAGGAACTCAGATTTTCTGGGGCGGATCAATTTCGTCAATTCTATATTCCGCGAGCCTCTTGACCTCAGCGGCTCGACCTTTCGCCAGGAGGCGAGCTTTAAATGGGCGACATTCGATGGCGGTGCCAGATTCGAGGGGGCCAGCTTCCTTAGATATGCGTCTTTCAGAGATGCAGCATTCTTAAAGGAAGCAAAATTCCAGGAGGCGAGCTTCTTTGCCATAGCCAACTTTGGCAGAGCTCTATTTTGTTGCCCTGCCAACTTCGTCTCTGCCAGCTTCAGCGAGCTGTGTGCCAACTTCCTGGAGGCCTCCTTTCGGAATGATGCGGACTGGAACCGGATCCAGGTTCTCTGGGACCGCCAACTTCAATTCAGCCTCATTTGGGGGATCGACGAGCTTCTGGAACTCGTATTTCAATGCCGAAGCCTCATTCCAGGGGGCGAAGTTCGCCGGTTATGCCAGCTTTCAGGGAGTCCTGCTCCTCGGAAACGCCGACCTTCGAGCTACCAGCTTTCAAGAGGACCTCAATATGGAGTTCGCCCAATTTCGGGGAAATGCGATCTTCATTGGCACATGCATATCAGGTGACGCGACCTTCTTTCGCACCAGGTTTGCCAATGTAAGCTTCAAGGATGCCACTTTAAATGGAATGGTTCAGTTCTCCGAGGCAATCTTCGGCCAGGCAGATTTCCAGGGGGCACAGTTCGGGGGCAAATCGTCCTGGCAGGGATCGCTATTTCAAGGGGATGCTGGCTTTGATGGCGCTCTATTCCTGGGCAGGACCAGCTTCCCTACTGCCACCTTTCTGGCAATGGTCAGTTTCACCTCAGCCCGCTTCCAGGAGGAGGCGTTCTTCGAGGGGACGGTATTCGCGAAGACGGCAGACTATTCCACAGCCATCTTCCAGAAAGGCATCTCTTTTGCCGGCGCCACCATTGATAAGATGCGCCTCTTAAAGGCGCAGATCAGCAGTCAAATATCCCTTCAAAACGCGGAGTTCAACCGTCTGGAAGCCAGATGGCCTGTTCTCTGCAATCATCTGAGATATGATGGCGAAACCTACCTCTCTTTGGCCAGGAACTACAGGAACCTGGAGTGGTTCGAGGATGCAGACGACTGCTATTACCA
>NZ_DAIK01000172.1:7175-7631 GCF_002496085.1 Methanosaeta sp. UBA458
GGTCCAAGCTCTTGGACGGCCTGGCCTGGATCTCCTGCGGTTATGGGGTTCGACCCAGATACACCGTATTCTTGAGCGGTTTTTTCATCCTGTTGTTCGCATTTCTCTACTGGCAGGGAATGGGAATTGTGGTGGAGCCGCTGAACGGATCTGAATACATCCAGGGGCAAAACGAGGAGCTCACTTTCCTGGACAATCTCTATTTCAGCGCTATGGTCTTTACCGCCAAGACCCAGGTTAAATGGTACCCAGTAGGAGTCTACCGCTACCTGGCCACATTGGAATCCATCCTGGGCTGGCTGCTCCTTGCATTATTCCTTGTGAGCCTGGGCCGGACGATGATCCGTTAGAGGGCCGGATCGATCCTTCCAGTCCCTGAAGAGAGTACCCATTGCCTTTGGCTGCCGCCGACAATGCATCCAAATTCTTTTGCATGATCACGGCAAACGTCGAGAA
>NZ_DAIK01000105.1:0-12572 GCF_002496085.1 Methanosaeta sp. UBA458
TCAATGCATAGCGGTTCACCACTGAGGCACCGAGACACAGAGAACCAGCGATTCAAGTTCGCCCATACAAAATAGCGAGGAGCCTTTTTTTTCAAGTGCTGGTAATAAGGTAAATTTCCACGTCTCTGCGAACTCTGCGTCTCTGCGGTTAATATTCGTAGCTGAATATTCAAACACATGGTAGTTACGGAATAAAACCTCAGAGTCACAAAGCTCACAGAGACGCACAGAAACGATTAAGGTTAGAAAAAAGACGAACAATAGTAGCAGGCGAAGTCACAAGAAGCATCTATTTCCTGGCCCTGGAGAATGCTCGATCCTCAGTCATCATCTCCTTATGCAACTCTGGCGCATCTCTCCCACTCAATCTTCATTCCCTTGAAACATTAATAAAGCGTCACCCATATCTATCAAGCGAATGAATTCCGCGGCAAGACAAGATGCTTCATTCTTTGGTGTGAACCATGGACTACGACCCTGATCGCTGGTGCTCAGAGCATAAGGGCATTTTAATCCTAGCCTTGGCCGCGGTCCTCATGACCGCATGCTTTGCCTTTCCATTCTTAGACGGCATAATCCTGGGCAGCGTTTTTGCCTATGTGGGCCGGCCCATAAGGGATCGGTTCGGCAAGAGAAAAAAGCTCGGGTCGCTTGTTGCTGCCATCTGCGTCGTGGTCCCCATATTCCTGATGCTGGGCCTGGGAAGCCTTGAGGTGGCCACTCAGATAATAGCCCTGGCAAAGAACCAGGAGGCGCTCAGGTACTGGCTTGGATATCTCATGCAGCAGACGGCGACAGACCTTCCTTCCTGGGCCAGGGAGAGCCTGCTCTCCGGTCTGGAGAACGCCTTCGGCCTGATCGCCTCTCTGGCAGCATCTATTCCCATCCTCCAAATCGGCAGGATGGCCTCTTTGGGGATAATCAACTTTCTCATCTCCTTTCCCATCTGCTACTTCATCCTCCTGGATGGAGAGGGCTTTGTGGGATCGCTGATATCCCTCCTGCCAGACGGAGAGATGAGGGTTCTTGAGCGATACATCGATAGAATCGACCGAATTCTGAGCGGCATATTCATCGGCACCGTCTATACATCAATCGTGGGAAGCTTGATCGCAGCGGTGATATTCTTCCTCTTCGACATCCCCCGGCCCATAGCTTTGGCGAGCATCGTCTTTATCGCAGGCATGGTCCCGGTCCTCACCTCCTGGGCGGTCCTGGTCCCCCTGGCCGTCTACCGCTACTTCACCGTGGGCCTGGAGGGTGCTTTATTCTTCCTGGTCATCAGCTCCGCTCTCATCTATCTCCCCTCAGAGCTTTTCATAAGGCCCTATATCATCTCCACCAGATCCTCATTGCACCCATTGCTGGTAATGCTCTCCTTTTTTGGAGGGGCTCTGGTGGCAGGGATCGGCGGCTTTTTCCTCGCCCCGGCGGTCATAGGGGCGATCAGTGGGATCTATCAGGTGAGAAGGGAGGAGACGGCCTCAAGTGAGGCTTTGGAATGAGGTTTTATATCGAGACCTTCGGCTGCACATCGAACTTCGGGAATTCTCAGGATCTGGCAGAGGCCCTGAGGGAGATGGGCCATATCCCTTCCGGCCTGAAGGAGGCGGACATGGTGATAGTGAACACCTGTGCGGTCACCGAAAGGACGGAGAGAAAGATCCTCCGCCGGCTGCGGCAGCTGGAGGGCGAGAGGCTGGTCGTCGCCGGCTGCCTGGCGGCGGCAATACCCCAGTCGATTCAAACGCTCTGCTGCCGGGGGCGATTGGGACCTTTGAGTCAAGGAGATGCCGCCAGGATCGCTGGACTCTTTGATGGTTGGCTCATGCCTTCGCAGCATATGCAATCCGGGCAATTACAATCTCAGAATTTTCAATCTGAAGAAATGCTGCGCGAGAGGCATATTGCTGTTCATCTTCGCGAATCATCTCCCGGAGGAGAGAGCTGCGGCATTGTCAATGTGGCGGACGGCTGCAACGGCTCATGCAGCTATTGTATAGTCTCAAAAGCCAGGGGCAGGCTGAAGAGCCGCCCGGTTGAGGATGTGGTCCTTGCCGTGGAAAGGCTGGCACAGCTTGGCACAGCCGAGATCCAGATATCTGCTCAGGACACTGCCGCATTTGGATCTGATATTGGATCTGATCTGGCCGGGCTGCTGGAGACGCTGACTGAGATTCCAGGGGATTTTATGCTCAGGGTTGGAATGATGAATCCCGATAGCGCTCGGCTCATCCAGAATAGGCTTATTGAGGCATTTCAGAGCCCAAAGATCTACCGTTTCCTGCATATCCCCGTTCAGTCCGGCTCAGATGAAATCTTGCAGAGGATGGGACGCGTATACACCTCAGATGAGTTCTTCGAGCTTGTGAGCGCCTTTCGATTTGCCTATCCAGACATCTCCATAATAACTGATATTATCGTTGGCTTTCCCGGCGAGACGGATAAGGATTTTGAGGAGAGCATGAGCCTGATTGAGAGATTGCAGCCGGATAAGGTGAATATCACCAGATTCTCTCCTCGGCCTGGAACATCAGCCGCCAGTCTCTACGACATGCCGGACAGGATTAAGAAAGACCGCTCGAGGGAGATGACCCGATTATGGCTGGAGATCGCTGAGAGGAGGAATCGCCGTTATTTGGGGAAGGTATTGCATGCTCTTGTGACTGAGTGTGGGAGAGACAAGACCATGAAGGCCCGATCTGCCAATTATGCTGGCATTGTGATCCCCGGCGCGCTTGATCTGGGAAGATGGTGCCAGATAAAGATCATGGAAACCACTCCATATTATTTAAGTGGAATTCTCCAATTATGATTCATAGTCAACTATTTATTTAGGTTTTGCTGCGGAAAAGAGCCATGGTTGTTGCTCGCGATGCTATTTTTGCATTAATTTCCTCAGATCTGTGAGCCTGAATAAGTTGGAATTAACAGTATTCTTCCAGCGGCCGGGCACGGCTGCTTTTAGGCTCTTCGAGATTCGACCATCTCTTCAAGCCATAGGGTCTATAATCTTTATTATTTATAATTATTAACAAGCAAAAACCTTATTTATCTGAAAGACAAATCGGAAATGTGCAAAACTGCTGTTCTCTATGACGAATTAGAGTGGACAGCGGGCAGGTTCTTCGCGTCAAGTTTTCCCTGGGATAGGAGAAAAGTGCGCGAAATATTAGGCTTTGATTTAGGAGGTGTTGAAATTGGCTGGCAAAGAAGACAAGAAGTTGAAGACGACAGTATTTCAGGACGAGACCAGAATCTTTAATCCGCCAAAAGAGTTGGTAGAAAAGTCAATCGTGATGCAGTGGATGAAGAAGAAAGGGTTCAAGACTGAGAAGGAGATGCGTGCTTGGTGCTCCTCTGATGAGCATTACCTCGAGTTCTGGGACGAGATGGCAAAGACGTACGTTGACTGGCACAAGCCCTATACTAAGGTGATGGACGACTCGGAGATGCCCTACTTCCACTGGTTCACTGGAGGTGAGATCAACATCACATACAACGCCGTGGACAGGCACGCCAAGGGCGCAAAGAAGGACAAAGTTGCATACATATGGATACCAGAGCCGACAGACCAGCCAGTCCAGAAGATCACCTACGGCGACCTCTATAAGGAGGTCAATAAGTTCGCAAACGGCCTCAAGAGCCTCGGCTTGAAGAAGGGGGATCGGGTCAGCATCTACATGCCCATGATACCCCAGCTTCCCATCGCCATGCTCGCCTGCGCCAAGCTCGGCGTCATCCACAGCGTGGTTTTCTCCGGATTCAGCTCCAAAGGCCTGATGGACAGGGCTGCTGACTGCGGTTCCAGAGCCATCATCACCGTGGATGGATTCTACAGGCGCGGAAAGCCGGTGCCTCTGAAGCCGAACGCCGACGAGGCAGCTGGCGGCGCTCCGTCAGTTGAGAAGATTATCGTCTACAAGCGTGCGGGCGTTGACGTTTCCATGAAAGAGGGCAGGGACGTCTGGTGGCATGATCTGGTCAAGGGCCAGTCCGAAGAGTGTGAGCCGGTATGGGTTGACCCGGAGCACAGGCTGTATATCCTCTACACCTCCGGCACAACCGGCAAGCCCAAGGGTATCGAGCACGCAACGGGCGGAAACGCCGTCGGACCGGCTCAGACGCTTCACTGGGTCTTCGACTTGAAGGACGACGATGTCTGGTGGTGTACCGCCGATATTGGATGGGTCACCGGTCACTCCTACATCGTCTACGCTCCGCTCATTCTGGGCATGACCAGCCTCATGTACGAGGGCGCTGCAGACTATCCAGACTTCGGTAGGTGGTGGAAGAACATCCAGGACCACAAGGTCACCGTCCTTTACACTGCCCCCACGGCGGTAAGGATGTTCATGAAGCAGGGCGCAGAATGGCCTGCTAAATACGACCTCTCAAGCCTGAGGCTACTGGGATCCGTCGGCGAGCCGATCAATCCGGAGGCCTGGATGTGGTATCGTGAGCACATTGGACGAGGCGAGCTCCAGATCATGGACACCTGGTGGCAGACCGAGACCGGAACCTTCCTCAACTCTCCGCTGCCCATCACGCCACTGAAGCCCGGATCGTGCACATTCCCGCTCCCCGGATATGACATATCCATCCTGGATGAGGAAGGGAATGAGGTTCCTCTGGGATCCGGAGGCAACATAGTGGCATTGAAGCCCTATCCTTCGATGCTCAGGGCGTTCTGGGGCGACAAAGAGAGGTTCATGAAGGAGTACTGGCAGTTCTACTGGGATGTTCCCGGCCGCCGCGGCGTCTATCTCGCTGGAGACAAGGCGCAGAGGGACAAGGACGGCTACTTCTTCATCCAGGGCAGAATCGATGATGTTCTCAGCGTCGCAGGCCACAGGATAGCCAACGCCGAGGTCGAGTCTGCCCTGGTGGCTCACCCCAAGATAGCCGAGGCGGCAGTAGTTGGAAAGCCCGACGAGGTTAAGGGCGAGTCGATCGTCGCCTTCGTCATCCTGAGGGTCGGCAATGAACCGTCCCCTGAGCTGGCAAAGGATGCGATCGCTTTCGTCAGGAAGACCCTTGGGCCGGTGGCTGCGCCCACGGAGGTCCACTTCGTCAACGACCTCCCGAAGACGAGGAGCGGCAAGATAATGCGCCGTGTCGTCAAGGCGAGGGCCCTTGGAAACCCGGTTGGGGACATATCGACCCTGATGAATCCAGAAGCAGTGGATGGGATCCCCAAGATCGTCTGATGGGGATCCTATTTTTTTTATCAGATTAGCGGAGCTAAAGTCTTCTTTTTCCATCAAGTCTTGATTGATTGCTTTAACGTTCTCATCCATACAATATGGCAATTTCTAAAAGCCTAGTGTTTTGTTAATCACGTTAAATAATGATAATTATCAATCATAACGTTAAGTCACCTCGATAGATTTATAAATGAAAAAACAGGTTAATTATCGATCGCTACAATATTCCCAATGGCTCCTGCTGGCTGGGATTTTGGCCCTATTGCGATAATAAAAGGAATGCCAGATGGCTGCGTTGGGCTGGCTGCCTGGCATCAGGATAGATCAGGCGGAGAGTTGGGAAGACGTGGGGATTATAAAGGAGGCTGTAAATTTGGCTGAGGAAAAAGCAACTGCAAAGACATCAGTTTTACTGGAAGAGACAAGGATATTCGAGGCACCCAAGGATCTGGCAGAGAACTCCAACGTAATGAAGTGGATGAAAGAGAAAGGCTTCAAGACAGAGCGCGAGATGCGCCTCTGGTGCTCTGCCAACTACATCCAGTTCTGGGGAGAGATGGCCAAGACCTACGCAGATTGGTTTGAGCCCTGGTCCTCAACCCTAGAATGGAAGCCACCATATGCCAAATGGTTCGTGGGCGGCAAGTGCAATGTGACCCACAACTGCGTGGATAGGCATGCCCAGGGGGCCAAGAAAGATAAGGTGGCCTATATATTCGTGCCTGAACCTACCGATCAGCCCACTCAAAAGATCACTTATGCACAGCTGGAAAAGGAGGTCAATAAGTTCGCCAACGGCCTGAAGAGCCTGGGCGTGGTAAAGGGAGACAGAGTCATGTTATACATGCCCATGATCCCTCAACTGCCCATCGCCATGCTGGCCATAGCCAAGATCGGAGCCATTCACTGCATTGTATTCTCTGGATTTTCCTCTGGCGGCCTAAACAGCAGAATCATGGACGCCGAGGCCAAAGTGGTTATTACTGTGGATGGTTTCTACCGGCGCGGCAAGCCGCTGCCCCTCAAGCCAAATGTCGACGAAGCTACAGCTAATACCCCATCGGTGAAGAATGTAGTGGTGTGCAAGAGGACGGGCGTTGCCGTCCCCATGAAAGAGGGCAAAGATATTTGGTGGGACGACCTTGTGGCCGGAAAGTCCGACGCATGCGAGTGCGAGAAGATGGATTCAGAGGATCGCCTGTTCATCCTGTACACCTCTGGAACTACCGGTAAACCTAAGGGTATTGAGCATGTCCATGGCGGATACCAGGTGGGACCTGCTCAGACTCTGCACTGGGTCTTTGATGTTAAGGACAATGATGTATGGTGGTGCACAGCCGATATCGGATGGATTACCGGCCACAGCTACATTGTGTACGGGCCGCTCGTTCTTGGTGCAACCAGCATAATGTATGAGGGTTCTCCTGACTTCCCAGACCTGGGAAGGTGGTACAAGATAATTCAGGACAACAAGGTATCAGTCTTCTACACTGCTCCAACAGCAGTCAGGATGTTGATGAAGGCAGGAGATTCCTGGGCCAAGAAGTACGATGTTTCCAGCCTGAGGCTGCTCGGATCTGTGGGCGAGCCCATAAATCCCGAGGCCTGGATGTGGTATAGAAACACCTTTGGCGCTGGCAAGTTGCCGATTATGGACACCTGGTGGCAGACTGAGACCGGCACATTCCTGGTATCTCCCCTGCCTATAACTCCATTGAAGCCCGGCTCTGCGACATTCCCGCTCCCAGGATTCAATATCGATGTCCTGGACGAGGAAGCAAACCCGGTTCCTCTCGGCTCTGGAGGCAATATCGTCAGCAACACACCCTGGCCATCCATGCTCAGGGCCTTCTACAGAGATCCCGAAAGGTACCAGAAGGAGTACTGGTCCACCTACTGGGATATCAGGCCCGGCACATACCTGGCTGGCGACAAGGCAATGAAAGACAAGGACGGATACTTCTTCATCCAGGGCAGGATCGACGATGTGTTGAAGATTGCAGGACACAGGATCTCCAACGCCGAGGTGGAGTCGGCACTGGTATCTCACCCCAAGGTGGCGGAGGCTGCAGTTATCGGTAAGCCTGATGAGGTCAAGGGTGAGGTCATAGTTGCCTTCGTCATCCTAAGGACTGGACAGGAGGAGACTGAGGAGCTGAAGAAGGAACTGGCCAAGCATGTCCGCACAGTTTTGGGCCCAGTTGCTTATCCGGAGACGGTCTTATTCGTCAAGGATGTGCCCAAGACCAGATCCGGCAAGATCATGCGCCGCGTCATCAAGGCCAAGGCATTAGGAAAGCCCACCGGAGATCTGTCCGCTCTGGCCAACCCCGATGCAGTTGATGCCATCCCGCTCATCTGAGCGGGCATACTTTTTTATATCCTTTTTTTGTCATATTATTGTGCTGCTTACATCTAAGCATTTATTTTGGCATTCCTTTAGAAAAATATTTAAATTGATGCAAGGCAACTCAGTATTCTTGTGATAAATAATTACCATTAATTTAAGTGATGATTAATATCGCGATAACTTTATAAATGAGCAAGAAGTCTTCGATTCGAAGTTCATCGAGCTCCCTGCGACGCGCAAGATGTGCAATTAAGAGGAAAGTCGACCAGAAGAGACATTCTGAAGGTCTATAGAGTTCTCTTCAAAAACCAAGTCTGACAAAATCGGGAGCCGGGAACGCCAGATCGAGATTTGAAGGAGGTATGAAATTGGCTGAAACAGCAAAGACTGCTTCTCTGCAGGAAGAGACAAGGATTTTCAACACCCCTCAGGACATAATTGAGTATTCCAATGCATATCAGTGGATGAAGAAGAAGGGCTTCAAGACTGAGATGGAGATGCGCAAGTGGTGTTCTGATAATTATATTGAGTTTTGGGACGAGATGGCCAAGACCTATGCTGACTGGTCTGTGCCCTACACCAAGGTCCTGGATGACTCCGGCAAGCCCTACTACAAGTGGTTCACCGGCGGCAAGATCAATGTGGCCTACAATGCCGTGGACAGGCATGCCAAGGGGGCCAAGAAGGACAAGGTCGCCTACCACTTTATCGGCGAGCCCGTTGGAGATGCCAGGGATATCACCTACGGCCAGCTCTATATCGAGGTCAACAAGATGGCCAATGCCCTCAAGGGCGCTGGTGTAGTCAAGGGTGACAGAGTCGTCGCTTACCTCCCCATGATCCCAGAGCTGCCCATCACCATGCTGGCATGCGCCAAGATCGGAGCCATTCACACCATCGTCTTCTCTGGATTCTCCTCCGGCGGCCTGAACAGCAGGGTCAACGATGCTGAGGCCAAGGTTGTCGTCACCGCTGACGGCTTCTACAGGCGCGGCAAGCCACTGCCTCTCAAGCCCAATGTGGATGAGGCAATGAAGACTGCACCCTCCGTTCAGAAGGTAGTCGTCGTCAAGAGAACCGGGGTAGCAGTACCCATGACCGAGGGACGCGATGTCTATTATGATGATTTCGTGAAGGGCCAGTCCGAAGAGTGCGAGACCGTCATGCTCGATCCAGAAGACAGGCTGTTCATCCTCTACACCTCCGGCACAACCGGCAAGCCCAAGGGTATTGAGCACGCTCACGGCGGATATGCCGTCACACCCGCTCAGACAACCTCCTGGGTAATGGACGTCCACGATGATGACGTCTTCTGGTGCACTGCAGACTGCGGATGGATCACCGGCCACAGCTACGTGGTATACGGTCCCCTGTGCCTCGGCGCCTCAACCATTCTCTACGAAGGCTCTCCCGACTTCCCCGATCTGGGCCGCTGGTGGTCTATCATTGAGAAGTACGGTGTCACTGTATTCTACACCGCACCCACTGCCATCAGGATGTTCATGAAGACCGGCGAGGAATTCGTGAAGAAGTACAACCTGTCCAAGGTAAGGATCCTGGCCTCTGTGGGCGAGCCATTGAACCCAGAAGCCTACATGTGGTTCAGAAAGAACATCGGCTCTGACAGGGCACCAATCATCGACACCTGGTGGCAGACTGAGACCGGATGCCATGTCATCGCTCCTCTGGTCATGACACCCGAGAAGCCCGGCTCCGTGTGCTTCCCATTGCCCGGATTCAACACCGATATCTTTGACGAGGATGCCAACTCCGTGCCACTCGGTTACGGCGGCAACATCGTTCAGAAGACTCCCTGGCCAAGCATGCTCCGTGCCTTCTTCAGAGATGAAGTCAGGTACAAGAAGGAGTACTGGGATATGTACTGGCAGGTTAAGCCCGGCACATATCTGGCTGGAGACAAGGCCACCCGCGACAAGGATGGCTACTGGTGGATCCAGGGCAGAATCGATGATGTGCTGAAGGTTGCAGGACACAGAATCTCCAATGCTGAGGTCGAGTCCGCCGCCGTTTCTCACCCCAAGGTCGCTGAGGCAGCCGTCGTCGGCCAGCCTGATGAGGTCAAGGGCGAGAAGATCGTGGCCTTCGTCATACTCAGAGATGGCGTTGCTGAATCTCCCGAGCTCGCGAAAGAGATCTCCGTCCACGTCCGCAAGGTACTGGGCCCGGTCGCTTACCCGGACAAGGTCTACTTCGTGAAGGATGTCCCCAAGACCAGGTCCGGCAAGATCATGCGCCGTGTCATCAAGGCCAAGGCCCTGGGCAAGGAGACCGGAGACCTTTCTGCTCTGGCTAATCCCGAGTCAGTGGACAACATCCCGCGCATTGACCTGTAAGCGGGATATCACCCTCTTTTTTTTATTAATTCCAAGGATCATGCCAAATAGACGCAAAAATGAATGATTACAATTATGCTGCTGATTTGAAAGCCCAAAATTAAGGAATCGTGATAAACGGCTATATTTCCCGCCAGAGGCATTATCTGGGCAATACCATCGGCACTCCTGGACCATATGATTCCGATTTCTCCCAGCTTGCTGCGACAACAATGCTCATCCAACCATGACCTCCGAATAAACCAGGGATTCGACGCAATTGCAGATAGCCAATAGATTCGCTTTTCTCAATCAACAAGAATTTATTATGGGAAAAAACACCATAAATCTAGCTTAAAAGACCATTAAAGATAAAATAAGTCAAAAGAGAATATATCATCATAAATAGGATTCAACAAACTTATATCCTTGTAATGAAACTTAAATTAATTGTCTAAAAGGCATTACAGTGTCACAAACAATTAATCATAGGTGAATAAATCACATAAAGACAAATAATGCCTTTTAAAGCTCTAATATAGTAAGGCGATTTAAAATGGTTGATAATAAAACAGAAAATTCTGCTCAGAACCCTAATGGCGGCCTGTTCTATCCGCCTGAGGACCTTGTGGAGAGCTCCAATGTCATGGCCTGGATGAAGGAGAAGGGCATGAAGTCGGAGAAAGAGCTGAGAGCCTGGTGCTCTGAGAACTATGTCCAGTTCTGGGATGAGATGGCCAGGACCTATGCCGACTGGTTCGAGCCCTACAAGGATGTTGTGCAGTGGAAAGCCCCCTTTGCAAAATGGTTCACTGGCGGCAAGATCAATATCGCCCATAATGCCCTGGACAGGCACGCCAAATCATGGCGGCGGAACAAACTGGCCTACATCTTTGTGGGCGAGCCCGTGGGTGACGTGCGCAAGATAACCTACTACGAGCTTTACAGAGATGTCAATAGATTCGCCAATGCCCTCCAAAAGATGGGGGTCAAGAAGGGCGATCGGGTGGGAATATACCTGCCCATGATTCCCGAGCTGCCGGTGGCCATGCTCGCCTGCGCAAAGCTGGGCGCCATCCATGTGGTGGTCTTCTCAGGATTCTCCGCCGTAGCCGTCCGCGACCGCCTGGAGGATTGCCAGCCAAAGGTCCTGATCACCTGCGATGGCTCTTATCGCCGGGGGAAGCCCATCGCCACCAAGCCCCAGGCAGATGAGGCCATCGCCGGCCTTGAGTACATCGAGAAGGTGGTAGTGGTAAAGAGGAACGGCCAGGAGACCGCCATGCAGGAGGGAAGGGATGTCTGGTGGGACGATTTTGTGGCCGGCCAGCCGGCAACATTCGACACGCTGCCCATGGACTCCGCAGATCCTCTCTTCATCCTCTACACCGCCGGCGCCGGAGGCAAACCCAGAGGAATAGTTCATACCCATGCCGGAGCGAGCGTTGGCCCCGCTTTTACCTCCTCCTGGGTCTTCGATATCAAGGATACCGACGTCTACTGGTGCACAGCAGACATCGGATGGATCACCGGTCACAGCTACATCGCCTATGGACCGCTCTCTTTGGGAGCGACGAGCGTCATGTACGAGGGCTCACCCGACTACCCCGACTTTGGCCGCTGGTTCTCCATCATCGAGGAGTACGGGGTCAGTGTGATCTATACTGCCCCCACCGCCATCAGGATGTTCATGAATGAGGGGCCGAATTGGCCGCAGAAGTACGACCTCTCCACCGTCCGGCTGATGGGATCGGTGGGCGAAGCCATGAATCCCGACGCCTTCATCTGGTGGAGGAAGTATGTGGGCGGCGGGGCTGCTCCCATTATGGACACCTGGTTCCAGAGCGAGACCTGCTCTCAGGTAATAGCCCCCCTGCCCATAACCCCGCTCAAGCCCGGCTCACCCTCATTCCCCCTGCCCGGATATAATGTCCGGGTAGTGGATGAGAACGGCCAGCCATCAGCTGCTGGAGCCACAGGCGATATCATCATCACCGAGCCCTGGCCGTCCATGCTCAGGGAGATCTATCGGGATCCAGCCCAGTATAATGAGACCTACTGGTCCACTTTCCCGGGCAAATATTTCTCCGGAGATAAAGCCCGGGTGGATGAGGATGGCTACATCTGGGCCCTGGGACGGGGAGACGATGTCCTCAAGGTGGCGGGCCACCGCATCTCCAATGCAGAGGTGGAAGCCTCAGCCGAAAAGCACCCCGCAGTGAAAGCCGCTGCTGTGGTGGGCAAGCCAGACAAGGTTAAGGGCGAGAGCATTGTGGTCTATGCCGTCCTCAACCCCGGGATAGAGGGTGACGCCAACCTGCAGAAGGATATCAAGACCTTTGTACGCAAGACCCTGGGTCCGATTGCCATACCCTCGGATGTGGTATTTGTCGAGGATATCCCCAGGAACAAGGCAGGTAAGCCTGTGCGCCCCTTGATCAAAGCTCGGGCCCTTGGAGAGAAGATTGCCGACACGTCCTCTGTCGTCAATCCCAAGTCACTCGATATGATTCCGCTTCTCGGCTGAGCGGAATAACTTTTTCTTTTTGGCTCCTCGCTATTTAGTGTGGGTTCGTGCGCTAGTCACAAGAATTCGACATTTTTTCATGATCCTCTGTGCGCTCTGTGACTCTGAGGTTTTATTCAGTAACTACCATGTGTTTGAATATTCAGCTACGAATA
>NZ_DAIK01000105.1:12678-39622 GCF_002496085.1 Methanosaeta sp. UBA458
TATCCCGCTACCCACTCGATACCTGCCCTGGCCCCCTCAACGCCGGGGAGGCTTGGATACAATCAAGATATTATATCTGATCGCCAAATCTCGCCCATGAAAGTTGGAATCGTGGTCTCCGACCGGGACGACTGGACGGCTCAGGCTTTAATGGCCTCATTTTCCCGGCGGCAGATGGATGCGACATTCCTTGATTTCTCAGAGCTTAAAAGCGGAATCGGTAAAAGGCTGGATTTTAGTTGCGGCGACGTTAACCTCCTGGACCTGGACGCCCTGGTGGTCCGCGACCTGGGGAGGCGGGGGGCGGTCGATGTCTCCTTTCGCTTCGAGGCCCTGACTGCCCTCGTGGAGTTGGGAATTTCAGTCATCAATCCCCCCGAAGCCATCTCCAGTGCGGCAAACAAGTATGCTACATCCAGGAGGCTGCATGGCGCTTCGGTGCCCACACCGAGGACTGTGGCCACCACCAGCCCAAAGATTGCCGAGGAGGCCCTTTATTCCTTTAAAACGGCGGTATCCAAGCCGCTTTTCGGCTATAAAGGAAAGGATATCATCCTCTTAAAGAGCAGCAAGCAGGCAGACATCGAGAGTCTGAGGGAGATAGTGGAGAGGAGGGGGATGGTCTACCTGCAGGAGTTTATCAATGTCACCTCCGGCTCAGCGCGCGATATCCGGGCTTTCGTGGTGGACGGCAGATTGCAGGGAGCCATCTATCGCAATGCTCCACCGGGAGAATGGATCAGCAATCTGGCGCGAGGTGGCCGGCCCACCCCCTGTCCGAAAACCCGTGAGCTGGAGGACCTGGCGGTGAGATCTGCCCGCGCCGTTGGTGCCATATATTGCGGCGTCGACCTCCTGGAGAGCAAGGATGGCCTGACGACAATAGAGGTGAACGGGACCCCCTCAGGCAAAGGGATCTATGATGCCCTGGGAATAGATGTCACAGAAGCGATAGCAGAGCATGTCTGCTCCAATCTGGATCACAGAAAGGGATGATTTCCATCAAAATAGTTATCTACGTGACCGGCCATCTCACGGAGTATGTTTACAATACTCACCGGTGCGCAGTTTGGTGATGAGGGAAAAGGCAAGGTTATAGATCTACTGGCAGAGAACTACGATGTCATTGTTCGTTTCCAGGGAGGCGACAATGCAGGTCATACGGTGGTTGTGGGAGGAAAGACATACAAGCTCCATCTGGTTCCCAGCGGCGCGATCTTCGGCCGCAGGCTTCTGATCGGGCCGGGTGTGGTGCTTAACCCCCGGGTTTTATGGAATGAAATTCAGTCCCTGGAGTCTGAAGGCATCAAGGTCGACTTGGGAATTGATCCCAAGACGACGATCATCATGCCCTATCACATCGAGCTGGACAGCCTGCGTGAGAAGGCGAGGACGGAAAAGATCGGGACCACAAACCGTGGCATTGGATTTGCCTATGTGGACAAGGTCGCTCGCGAGGAGGTCCAGATGGGTGACCTCACCGATCCTGCCTTACTGGAAGCCAAGCTGAAGGAGATCGCGCCTGGCAAGGAGAAAGCAATCCTTGATATGGGCGGCGACCCGACTGTAGTCAGATATGCGCCTTACATCGATGAGTATCTGGAGATCGGAAAGAAACTGAAGAGCAGGATCGCCGATGTCTCGCGAGAGATCAACATCGCTATCCTTGAGGAGAAGAGCGTCCTGGCTGAAGGGGCTCAAGGGGCATTTCTGGATGTCATTCACGGCACCCAGAAGTTTGTAACCTCCAGCTTCACCATCGCAGGAAGCGCCTGCGCAAATCTGGGCGTGGGCCCGGTGATGGTCGACAACGTGGTGGGAGTGATCAAGGCCTACATCACCCGGGTGGGCGAGGGGCCCATGCCCACGGAGCTAGTCGATTCCCTGGGCGAGCAGATGAGAGAGAAGGGTGGAGAATACGGCACCACCACGGGAAGGGCGCGCAGATGCGGCTGGTTTGATGCCGTCTTAGGCCTGAAGTCCGTATATCTCAACAGCTACACTGAGATGGCCCTCACCAAGCTTGATGTGCTCACGGGCATCAATCCCATAAAGATCTGCGTGGGCTACGATCTGGACGGCGATACCCTTGGCTATCCGCCGGAGAGCACCACAGACCTTGCCCGCTGCAAGCCCATCTATGAAGAAGTGCCCGGCTGGACGGAGGATATAACCGAGGTCAAAGACTATGACGATCTGCCCGAGAATGCCCGCGATTATGTAGAAAAGCTCGAGGACCTGCTGGGTGTGGAAATATCTGCGGTATCGGTTGGACCGGGAAGAGAGCAGACCATATTCCGGGATATGGAGGAAGAATGAAATCTGCATCTCTTCCTTTTATCTAGAGCTAAAAGACTCCTAATGCTTCTTTTTAAGAAACTGGATGAGATCCTTCAAATCCATGGCATTGATCAGGTCCTTTTTTTCCAGCCAAGCTCGCCTGGCGACGTTAATCCCGTATTTCATGTTTAGAAGTTGCCCGGCGTCATGGGCATCGGAGTTGATGCTCATCTGAACTCCCATCTCCTTTGCCGCCCGGGCATTGACATCATTCAGATCCAGGCGGCTGGGATGAGCATTGATCTCCAGAGCGGTACCGGTTTTTGCCGCTGCCTCTAAAACCGCATGAAAATCCATATCCGATGGCTCTCGCTGGTTGATGATCCTTCCCGTTGGGTGGCCAATGATATCTACGTTCTGGTTTTCTATGGCCGAGATCAGCCTTCCGGTTATCGTCCTCTCCTTCTGCTGCTGGGCCATATGGACCGAGGCAACAACGACATCCATCCTTTCCAGAAGATCATCGGGATAGTCCAGACTGCCGTCTGCCTTTATGTCCACCTCCGCGCCCATCAGGACGGTGATCCCTTCCAGGCTATCATTTGCCTCTGCCACCGCCTCGATCTTCTCCTCCATCTTCTCTCGTCCGATCCCTCCGGCGATGCCTACCGATGGGGAATGGTCGGATAATGCGATATACTCATAGCCCATAGATCGGGCGGCTTGGGCCAGCTCGATGATGGAGGCTCTGCCGTCCGACCAGATGCTATGGACATGCAGATCTCCCCGAATATCCTTCGCCTCGACGAGCCTGGGCAGCCTCCCTCCCAGCGCCGCCTCGATCTCTCCCCGGTCCTCTCGCAGCTCAGGCGGTATGTACTGCAGGCCCAGGGCCTGGTAAACCTCTTCCTCCTGATCGAAGAACAGATCCTGGCCATTGGCCAAGCGGGTGAGGGAGTACTCGCTCAATGAGTAGCCGCGATCGAGAGCAAGCTGGCGCATGCTGACATTATGCTCCTTGGAGCCGGTGAAGTACTGAAGCACGGTGCCATAGGACCGGTGCTCGACTATCCTCAGGTCCACCTGGATGGTATCATTCATAATGACGCTCGCTTTGGTGGGACCCTTGGCCAGGACCTCCTCTACTAAAGGCATCTTCACAAAAGCCGCCACGATCTCCTCCGGCCTTGCAGCAGTGGCCAGAATATCGATGTCTCCAACGGTTTCCTTTCGTCGGCGGTAGCTTCCTGCGGCAGTGGCATGCTCCAGGCCCTCTATGCCTCCCAGATATGTCAGGATCTCATCAACAATGCTCTCAGCAGTGCTGTAGAGAATGCGATTGCTGCGCTTCCTGTACCTTTCGATGGATTTCAGTATATTCTTCTCGCGCACCACGCCCATTCTGGGAAGCCGGCGAATACGGTGCTCCCTCGCAGCTTTCTCCAGCTCATCCAGGTTGGTTATATCCAGCTTCTCATGGAGCATAAAGACCGTCTTTGGGCCTAAACCTGAGATCTGGAGAAGCTCGGCCAGGCCCTGCGGTGTATCCGCCAGGAGGTCTTGATGAGACTGAATCCTGCCGGTGCGCAGGTACTCTTTGATCTTCTCAGCGATCGCTTTCCCAACGCCAGGAATGCCCTCCAGCCTTCCATCCCTGCAGACCTGCTCGATATCCTCTGTTAGGGATTCGATTGCCCTTGCAGCTCTGCTGTAGGCTATTATCTTGAAGCGATTCTCTGCATGCAGCTCCAGGAGCTCTGCCATTTGGTAGAGAATGCCAGCAATCTCGCGGTTCTTGACGGAATCGATCACAAAAACGGATTGATCACTTGTGGTATAAGAATAATGCTTTCTAAAGAAGCTCTTCTATATGCTTCAATTCAGAAATATCTGTCAGGTCGCTGATCGACTCATGCATCACATCTATCTGGCATTCCTTTGCTGCAGCCATAAGATTGGTCCCTCCGACCAGTGCCAATCCCACATGATCCCTCTCCACTGAGACCCCCAGGACATTCATATTCGGCTGGCCCAGCTCCAGCACCCCGGCGAATCCCGCCTGGGCCAGAGCTTCAAGCACATCCTCGATCTTGTCCCGGGCGAGCATAGGTGCCTCGTGAAGGTTACCTAAGATCCGGCCATTCCCGGTGCGCATCATCCCTGTGATATTCATCAGCCCTTGAGCGGTCAGGACATCAATGGGATCGACGGTCGTAGCCCAATACATGAGCATATCTGTGAACCTGGTCGGCTCTCTCTCAACCACCTCCACCAGACCTCCTCCTTTGGGATGAACCGGTATGCCATGCTTGAGCATTACGGCGCAAAGGGTCAGGCTGCAGGCGGTCTTGATTTTGATCCTCCCCTTTCCTTCTATGACCTTGATCATCGGCGACACCGCCAGGCCGCTGTTGATGGTATCATAAAAGACTGCCAGGGTCTCATCCAGAGCCTCCTTTCTTACCGTGGTGGTATTGGTAATGATCTTGCCCTTCATACCCGCCGGATCGAAGCTCACCTGATGCATCAGGTTCTCAATTCTGGCCAGGGTGAAGACCAGAGGTTGCACTGGGGTCACATCCTCCAATCAGCGATAGGGCTTTATTAGCTTTTTTGGGGGCACTTTCTTTTGGCCTTTCTGGAAGCTATCTTATATCACTTGATCCAATACATTCAGCAATGTTGCGCCAAAGATTTGTTCTGGATACAACTGCACTTACAGACTCCATGGCCTGGGAGAGCGAGGGCGCCACTGACATCTGCGAAGGAATGAACGCCATCCTGGATCGCATTTCAGAGGGCAGGCTTCACCTGGGAATCAGCTGCTATATACCATATCCCTCCGTCTACAATGAGATCAAGGATTTTGCCAGGCATAATAGCTGCGATTCTCGCATCCTGGGAAAGGTCGATACCTGGCTGGTCAAGAAGACTCCGGACAGATACAAGGTCAAGGTGCCTTCAAAGATCTTTTATGAATATGTGGATTACATGAGGAGCCGCATTAATAAGGGTATGAACATATCTGAGGAAGCTGTATGGGAGTCGGTCTCCAGATGCATCGCTTTGTCAGAAAGCAAGGGCGATCTGAGAGAGATGAGGGATGAGATAGAAAGGGAGGTCGTGGGGAGCATAATAAGGAAGTTTCGGGAGAAGTACAGAGCTGCCCTTCGCTATGGCATTCTGGATAGCGCTCCCGACATCGATGTTCTGCTGCTGGCCAAGGAGCTGGATGCTGCAGTCGTCTCCCAAGATTTGGGGATACAGCGCTGGGCAGAGCAGTTGGGTCTGCGCTTCATGGAATCCAGATCTTTTCCCATAATGATAAAAGAGTACATGAATGCATTGCCGGAGCTTTTTATAGAGGAGAGAGAAGAGGATAGAATGATCTGATCAGCATTGATCATCTTTTCCATAATTTCATCTAATCTATTGGCTTCACACTTTCCAAGGCTGATTTCAGCTCTCCTAACTGGATCGGTTTGCTCAGATAGCCATTCATGCCGGCTTTCAAGAACTCCTCTCGATCACCTTCCAGAGCGTAAGCAGTCATAGCTATGATATGGGGTTGCGAGACTGATCCATCCATCTCCCTAATATGCCGGGTGGCCTCAAGGCCATCCATATCCGGCATCTGTATATCCATGAGAATGACGTCGTAATGCTTTCTCTTCACACTGGTCAGGACCTCAGGACCGCTGCTGGCTACATCGGCCTTATAGCCGAGATGTCTCAGCATTATGAGCGCCACCTTCTGGTTTATGGGATTATCCTCCGCCAGAAGGATAGACAGATCGCGGGCTATATCTTTGGATGAAACGGACTGAGCTTCAAAATCTTGGATCTCTCTTTTAGGCGGAGATATTAGATCGATAAGAAGCCTCTTTAGCAGACGCGGTTTCACTGGCTTGGTCAGCCATCCGGAGAGCGAATCATCCTTCACTACCTCCTCTCCCATATGGCTTATCATCACCACAAAGGAGGCAACGCTCAAATCCTTGATCCTCCGGGCAAGAAGCAGGCCTTCCATGTCCGGCAGAACGGTGTCCAGAATTACACAATCAAATGAATTGCTCTTTAATTGCCCGGTCCCTGATATCGCTGTCCCTCTGGTCATGAGCTCTATGGCCTCTTCAGCTCTAGCTAGAGCTACAGCCTCCATTCCCCAGGAGCCGGCCATCCTGAAGAGCATATCTCTGACCGACCTATGGCCTTCCACTATCAGCACCCTCTTGCTGGAGAGGATCGAATCTCCAGGCTCTGAGCGGCTATTATCATGATGCAATTGGCAGCGAATGGTGAAATGGAAGGTGCTTCCCACTCCCTTTTCGCTCTCTACCCAGATCCTTCCCTCCATCATCTCCACCAGCCTGCGGCTTATGGCCAGGCCCAGACCTGTGCCGCCATAATGCCTTGTGGTTGAGGAATCAACCTGGGTGAAGAATTGAAAGAGACGGCTTAGATTCTCCTGAGAGATGCCGATTCCAGTATCCATAACTCTAAAATGCAGCTCGATTCTTCCATCATCCAGTGGGGTTGTGCTCAGGGATAAGACGATCTCTCCCTTCTCAGTGAACTTGGTGGCATTTCCCAGAAGATTGACCAGGATCTGACGCAGACGGATCTGGTCTCCCAATATAAACCTGGGCACATCATCGTCCTGGAAATACGCAATCTCAAGGCCTTTTTCCGCTGCATTCGCCGCCACCATATCCATCGACTCCTCTATGCAGCCCAGGAGATCAAATGGTAAGATCTCCAACTCCATCTTCTCTCCTTCGATCTTGGAGTAATCCAGGATATTGTTGATAATGGCGAGAAGGGTGTTTCCGCCGGTTCGAATGGTCTCCAAGTATTCGCGCTGTTCAGGCTTCAAATCGGTCTCCAGGAGCAGGCCGGTCATGCCAACGACGGCATTCATTGGCGTTCTGATCTCATGGCTCATATTGGCCAGGAAATTGGATTTCGACCTTGTGGCTAATTCGGCTCTCTCTTTGGAGTTCTTGAGGTCCTCCTCCACCATCTTCTGGTCAGTGATATCGCGAATGGACTCGATTGCTCCATAGATATTACCCTCTGAATCGTACAGAACCGCTGCACTACCCTGCAGATAGGTCAACTTTCCATTGAGGTTTGAGATGAAGCTAACGCCAGCCAGGCTGCCATCCTCATGCCACTTGAGCTCTTCATAGCAGCCCTTTACATCAAGATCCTGATTTGTGACCAGGTCAATCAGAATTGGCCTTCGCTTTTTATAAAAGGGCAGAGAGTACTCATATTCGCCCTTTCCCAAAATATCCTCTGCCTTGACTTGGGTCATCATTTCTATGGCCCGGTTCCAGGCAATTACCACTCCTTCTTTATTGATGACGAAGGTAGCATCCGGGAGGAAGTTTATGATATCCGCCATCCTGCGCTCCGAGTCCCTCATGGCTGCTTCCGCTTGTATTCTCTCTTGCACTTCACAATTCAGATCTCTATTGGTATCCTCCAGCTGCTTGGTTCGCCGGGCCACCCTTTCTTCAAGCTCTTCGTTGAGGCGGATGACCTCGGCCCTGGCCAGCTCTTTCTCCTGAATATCCTTCTGAGCTTTTTTATAAAGGCTGACATTTTCGTTCAGAACAAGTATCTGTCGCAGTATGACCAGGCCGATTATCATCCCCACTGCCCAGGATAAGCTGGCGAAGGAAAGGCCAATCGGATTTTCATAGCTCCAGACCAGCAGAGCAAATGCTCCCGCTGCGAATAAATATGGAAGGTAGAGTGGCCAGGTCAGCCCTCCTGAGCGGAATTCCCCGAATTCAGGTATCTTGAAGGAATTCTTCTTTGATACAACATCCGCCTGAGACATGCCCGCAAGACCTACCAGTGCATAGGATAATGGCCAGCCCAGATCGAGAAGACCTCCTGCTGCATAGGAATCAGACCATGACAAATGTAGAAATATGGAATCGGTTATAATCAGACCGATCATTCCGGCAGCAAGAAGGAGCAATGAGGTCTGTTCATTGCCCCGAATCTTCCTGAAGAGAAGCTCCAGGACAGAGAAGAGCAAGATCAGATCCCCTAGAGGATAAATGATATAGATTAGCAATGTGAAAAGGTCGTAGTTTGCTGATTCCTGAACAACTGGACTGATTATGTAGTTCCAGAATATGATTATCCCGGCAAACATTACTATTCCGAAATCCAGGGCCATCTTGAATCTCTCTTTTAAGGATAATTCCAAAGAGGGGAGGACGAAGATCCCCCATAGAAATAGAGGATAGTATGCCAGAAAGAAGACGTTTGAGATGGAAAAAAATGGGTCGACCTTGAGAATGGTCTCTTCATAAGCCCAAATAACATCCCCCATGGTGAAGCTAAATGTCGCTAAAGAGAGGATCAGCCAGGTCAGATATACTTTTTTTCTCTGCTGATAAGAAGAAGCAGCCGCATAAAGCAGGGCTAATGCAGCCATGCCGTTTATTGGGATGAGCGCCAGGTCTGTGAAAGCAACTGTCGCCTCTGGATCATCCCTCAAGATGAACATCACCAGGGCATAACAAATGACAATTGTGCTTGCGATGGCCAATGAATAGCGAAATGGAAAGACCCGCCTGGATGCGCGCCGCTCGGATGAATCTGGCGGCTCGCCCGCATGGCTCTCCGAATTGTCAGTAGCGACAATTACCGTCTCGGCTGCGTTATTCATCTTCGTCTTCCATTGAATGATGGCATCATCAATGTGGAGCAATCAATATCATCATCATCCAGAGTGCAATTCGCCCGTCTGTATAGCTGAACGGGGGATGGCAAGGAATCCGGCTTGGATCAGATTTAAGATGATATATCAGGCTCCTCGTTATTTTGTATGGGTGAACTTGAATCGCTGGTTCTCTGTGTCTCGGTGCCTCTGTGGTGAATCGCGATGCTCTGACCCAACCACAGAGACACAGAGGAACAGAGGCCATATTCTCTGCCTGAACTCACCCAAATAATTCAGCGAAGAGCCATTTATCAGATATCAACCTCTATAATGAACAAGACCTTGACCAACCATCCCAACTCCACTCAGGTTCTATATTTCAGCTTTCTAATATAACAACATATCCGTCCGTAATGATAATGTATTCGCAAAATATATAGCATTACGATTTTTTATAAGCGGTATATTATTGAGAATGGTAACATGATTTTATAAGTAGTATAGAAAGAAAATTTCTGGCGGAAAAAGTAGATATCATACATCCTCCTAGCATTTGAGCAATGCCGAATTTCAATGTCTTGCTGGAGGGTGCCTGGCTGGTCAGAGATGTCAAGACCGAGGATGATGCTATCGGTGTGGCCATCTCTGAAGCGGGAAAGAGATTGAACCAGAGAAAGATGGACTTTGTTGAGGTAGAGGTGGGCCAATGGGATTGCCCGGAATGCAATGAGCCCTTAGACGGCGTCTTCCTCGTCGCCAGCATGGCACTGGTGGCGCTATTATTTGAGATCAAGATCTTCAATGCAGAGAGCGAGGAGCATGCAGGAAGGATCGCAAAATCAACGGTTGGAAAGGCCCTGGGCACCATTCCCCTGCGGGTGCTGGAGACAGAAAAGATCGGCTAGATTCTCCGATTCATCCCTCCACATGGGCTGGGTCTCTTGGTATCAGCTTCTCTTGGAACCGGGATCCCCCAGGCCTAGAGATCTTGCCAGCTCCCTCAGATCCCTCTTGCCTCCCCTTCGCGGCCTTGCCCTCTTGGCCGAAGAGGATTCATCCCCCTTCCTGCCGCTCTCCTGAGCTCTTCTCTTCTGGGCAGCGCCCTTCAAATCGCCTGCAGGGAGGATTTCAGAGTCTCTTTCTGGATTGCCTCCGGAATAATTATCCATCTGCCATTTCGCGATCTTCTCTTGGATCAATTCCCCTCCTTCTCTGGCATCCACCAAAATCAACTCCTCCCTCACCCAGCCTGGAAGGAACTGATTAACTCCCCCGAGATCGTCATATCCAAACCGGCGGTCGCAGAACAGCAGGACGCCCCTTTCGGATTCCGCCCGGATAACCCTTCCTGCAGCTTGCAGCCCCCGGTTTATCGCAGGCAAAGTGTAGGCGATGAGCATACCTTTGATCTTGCCATATTTCATGGTATAGTAGCTGTTGATCTCCTTTTGGATCTCGTCGTATGCCGACAAAGGCAGCCCTACCACTGCCACTCCTTTCAGGGCCTCGCCTTTATAGTCGATCCCCTCTGCCAGCTTTCCACCGCACACCCCGGTCAGAACCCCCCCGCCCCTGGCCCCTAAAGAGAAGAACAGATCCAGAAGCTCAGGGACCTGGTCTGCGCTGCGGGGCTCAACACAGAGCTTCTTTCCAACCTTCCTTGAGGATGAGAGACAGACGTCCCGGTAATTGTTCATCATGGGATAAGAGGTGAAAAACACCGCCACATTTCCCGGGACGCACTCGATCAGTGATCTTATGTGCCCCGATATCTCCTCCCTATTGTCCATATCCTCCCTCTGCTCCAGCTGGGTCGTGGCCTTTTTAGCCACCAGGAGGAGGCGGTTTTCCTTGGGGAAGGGGTTGGGCAGGCTGAGCTTCTCTGCTCTGCCCTCCTCTCCCAGACAGTAGAGCTCATAAGCCTCCAGGGGGGAGAAGGTGCCGGAGAGCATGATAGTGGCATTGACGTTGTCTGTAATCCGCCGGATGTTGGCCGCCGGATCGATGTTATTGACCTCCAGCCGGACGAGCTTCCTTTTTCCCACACCGGTGACCACGATCTTCCTCTGAAGAGCGATATCGGTCTCCGCCGTCTCCATGTCTCTGAGAAAGAGCAGCACCAGGGCGAGGCTGGGCTGAATATCCCCCTGCAGGTTCTCCCTATCTCCTTCCGCCAGGTTCAGATCGGCGACTGCCACTGCAACATCTGAGAAATATGATAACGCGTCTTCGATGTCATCGATCCCATCGTAGAGGAAGGCGCGAAACAGATCGGCATCCATCAGGGCCTCGCCCTCAGGCATTCTATCCAGCCGGCTCTGAAGGAACCTCCGGAGCCTGGGAAGGAGCTGTCGTATGATCCTGATTCCCTCTCTCCTCCAGGAGGCTTCCTCCCTCGTCTCCTCCAGCCTGGCCTGCCCCAAGGTGCCCTCGAACTTCTCCACCTCGGTCTCGGCAAGATCTATCATCCTTTGGGTGAGGTGGCGTGAGTTCATCGCTCTTACCGCATCTCCCAGGTTATGGGCCTCATCTATGATCAGGGTGACCTTCTCCGAGTCCATCTCCAGCCACTGGAAGATGATGTCCTGGAATTCAGGACTGAAGAGGTGAGAGTAGTTCATGATCACTATATCGCTGTTCTTGGCGTAAAGGCTCATGATCTCATAGGGGCAGATGCCCTGGCAGGAGTCCATAAGCCCCGAGGGTGCCGTGACCCTCTTTTTCAGGCCCTCTACCACATCCAGGGCCCTGGCGGATCGGCGGAAATGGACAGTACCATTGATCTCAAAGCCCTCTCTGCTTCGCAGGTAGTACGGGCAGAACGTCCTGTAACCCGGCTCCTCCTCGGGAATGCTATCTGCATAAGGATCGTAGATGGCTGCATTGCCCTTGCCGATCTTCGAGGAGACATAGTTTTTCGTCCACTCTCTAAGCCTCAAGCAGCCGGCATAGACGCTCTCTGCTCGGAACTCGCCCTCCAGAGGGCAGATCCTCTGCTTTCCCACCATATAGGCGATCTCCGGCTTGTGGCGGGTCTTGGACCAAATTCGATTGATCTCATCGATGTAGATATCGATCTGAGAGACGGTTCTCACCGCTACCACGATCTTTCCCGGAGCGGCGGCCAGAGCAGCGCTGATGCAGCTCGTCTTTCCAGTGCCGGTGGGAGCATCTATCATCAGAATGCCCTGATTTCCTCTGCTCACCACATCATAGACTGCGTCCAGCATCCTGTCCTGGTGAGGCCGGAGAGACTCATAGGGCAAATAATCCAGGTACACAGAGGCATGATTCCACTGGGAACAGATAAATGCTATCCATAGCACGGAAGAAATAGGGGAGAAACCATTGCAAAAGACTCTCTTGTATAGAAAAGTTGAAATTGTATTGATGACATCCTTATTCTGTAGCATTGATGGTGAGGGTAATGAAAGCGGAAATTGCAGTCTTGATCATGATAATATTGACAATTGTCTTTCCTGTATTGTCTTCTCCTTCCCAGAACGAAGATGGCCAAGACGGCCTTGCTGGATATGAGAGCTCCAGATTGTCGATCATGAGTTTAGACACGAAGAGGCTGGAGGAGAGGATGGCCGGAGCCCTAGTTGATATGATGTCCAAGAGCCAATGGGCCGCAGAGGGAGAGGGTGGCAATGGCGATTCTATCAGCTCTGGTTTGAAGGGATCAAATCCACTCAATCCGGAATTGCCTGGCACGAATCATTCTGTAGCTGGCACATCGGTCCTCAACTCTTCAATTGCTAACATATCAGCACTAAACTTCACAGCCACTAATGCATCAATCAGCTCATCAGCTACCAATGGATCTGCCACTGAAGCATTCGCTGGCAATCAATCTAGGCTGAACTCATCGATCCCGGTCCCGGGTGGTTCAACTGGAAATCAAGGCATAGGTTCCAGCAGCAATGCTAAGTTCGATGGCTACTATGGAATCAAGTCCTCCCAGCACCAGATGGGCAAGAACAACATCGACTCCAGCACCTTCCTTAGCGGGAGCTTCTCTATGGAAAAGGCAGTAAAATTCCAGGATATAGGAATCTAGAGGCGGCCAAGACACCATGAAAAAGACCAATATCCGCCTGGGGACTGCATCTCGACGCTTTCGGTCAATTCTACTGGTGTTGCCACTCCTGGCATCGCTTCTCTTCGTCTTCCTCATCTCTTTTTATCATATCTCTCCCGCCGCAGCCTCTCTTTATGGTGAGGGACTGACAGAGGAATGGAACAGGACCTACGGAGGAAGGTATGGCGATGGTGCCTGGTCAGTCCAGGAGACCAATGACGGCGGTTACATCCTCGTGGGCCATACGGCAACCAGGGGAGAGGGAAGCGACCTATGGCTGGTAAGAGTCGATCCAGATGGAAACCCCCTTTGGAGCAGGATTATGGGTGGATCGGGCGAGGACGTAGGCTATTTTGTCCGGGAGACCGCAGATAGCGGCTACATCATCGCCGGAAGCACCAACTCCTTTGGCTTGGGCGAGGAGCGGCTGTGGCTCATCAGGATGGACGGGAATGGAAGCCTGCTCTGGGATAAGACCTTTGGCGGTTTTGTGCACTCTTCAGGCGATGGTGGCTGGTCAGTGGATGAAACCGATGATGGGGGATATATCGCAACCGGCTATACCCAATCAAAGAGCATTGGTAGAAAGGACCTCTGGCTCATCCGTACCGACAGCAACGGGAATCTGCTATGGGATAGATGCTATGGAGGGGCAGATGAGGATGTGGGATTGTCTGTACTGCAAAGCCAGGATGGCGGCTTCATTGTGGCCGGCAGGACGGCATCCCTGGGGAAAAGGGGGGACGATATCTGGCTTTTGAAGACCGATGACCAGGGCGTCATGAGCTGGAATGTAAGCTATGGCGGAGATAAGGATGATGTCGCCTTCCAGGTGGCGGAGCTGGCCAATGGTTACGCCCTGGTGGGCAGGTCGGAGTCAGGCCTGGAGGAGGAGAAGATCATTCTTATCCGGCTGGATCAGCTAGGCCGGAAGATCTGGGAGAGATCGTACCTGGGAAGCTCAGGCACCTCTTTGCAGCAGACAATCGATGGCGGATTTGTCATCGGCGGGAGGATCGATAATGCTGATTCGGGAAGAGATGCTCTGATCATAAAGACCAACTCTGCCGGACTGGAGGAATGGAGAAGGGTTCTCGGTGGTAAAGGGGATGATCTCGGAAGCTATGCTATTCAGAATCGGCAGGGAGACTACATCCTGGCGGGAATAACCTCATCCTTTGGATCGGGATCTGAAGATGTCTGGCTTGTCAAGATGGTCTTAGAGGATCAGGCAGAGATCAACTCCTCCAGGATGGAGAACCTGACCCAATACCTTCAATCCAGAGTTAAGCCGTCAAGAAATCAATAGCAACTTTTGGTTATGAAATGGGAAGCCCTATCCCTCAGGTGGGGCAGTTTGCCAGCGTCTAAAACGAAAAATCGCTATAAATCCGCTGCGTAAAGCGCATCATCAAAAGATCAATCGAAAAAGCTATTCGAATTAAAGCCTAAACCCATTAAACCGTAAACCGCACAAATTGCACTACTGGAGGAAGAGCAGATGACAGAAGAGAAGCAGGCCCATAATCGGGATAAAAAGGACGCAGTGAGGAAGTTACTCATAGAATATGCAAGGGCTCTCGCCCCATCGCTTAATATTTATCAGTGGCCAGTTGAGACCGCACGCTGGCACGAGTTGGTCTTCTGCCTGCTATTCCGAATAGGCCAGCCTCAGATCCAGGCGGATAGAGCAAGGGCCATGACGCAGATGCTGGCCGACCTCAACCTGCTGGAGATAAGCTCTCTGGCCGGGGCAATGGCAGAGAAAGGGAATAACCTGGAGCATCCCGATATGATCCTGATGCATACCCTGTTGGAAAGGATGGGCATGACTCCGGATCAGTCTCAGGATGCAACTCTGACCATAGCTCAGGCCGCCCGGGTCCTGGCTGAGAGGCACAATGGAAAGGTCCAGCGCTGCCTGCGCCAATACGGTCAGCAGATTCTGAACCATCTCAGCGAGCAGTTCTCTTTTGACCGAATCCCATCCGACCAGGCCAGGCTGGCTCTGGCCCATTGGCTGCAGAATACCACCAACATGCCCATAGAGCTTGCTGAGCCCGATGTTATTGAATTCTGCCAGAGGGCGGGAATCACTCTGGAGGAGATGACGGAGGTGGCCGACGAGATCGACCTTAACCTGGCTCTGCTAGACGATATTATTGTCAACTCGCTTGTCAGCTTTGGATTTGAAGAGCCAAAGGATGAATGGAGGAGGAAGGGGATGTGAGCGAAAAAGCAATCCCCAAGTACATCTACTTCGTAAGCGGCTACCTCACCAGCCCGGAGCAGGATATATCCCGAATCTATTTCGAGAAGCTGAAGAGCATCTTCAAAGCCGAGGCTCCTGGATATATATTAGGATTTAGAAATCCGCTTTCGGATAGGCCTTTTGAGCTAATTGAGAAGAAGAAATGCTCCAAAGAAGAATTCCTCAAGATATGGAAGGATGAACGAACTGCAGGAATCATTTGGTCCTCACATGGAGATCCCAACACAGGGTACCCATGGGCGGCACCTGCCGAGCCGTGGCAGAAACCCACTATCATGAATATCTTTACACTCCCCAAGTCTGGCAGGAATCTCCGTTCCCTGGCAGTGCTATCCTGTGGAAGCCATACAGCAGAGAGTCTCTGGCGAGAAAAGATGAGCTACAAGGATCCTGTTATTTACAGCATTAGCGGCCTGCTGCGAGACGGCACGCTCGATTTAAGCGACCAAACCTATTCCTGGATAAAAGAGAGCAGACTGGAATCTCCGGATAAACCTTTAGCTGGTGCTCGTTATATGATGCAATATGCCATGGGCACGTTCAATCCCGGCAGTCTCGCAGGATGCAGCGGATGCGACTGCAATATATCCGGTCGTAACCAGGCCCAGTACCGCCGCAAACAAGATTTAGTCGAGCAAATGATTTGGAGGGACTTCTCCGAGCCTGAGCACGTATTCGTGCCTTACCAGCGCATACCCAATGTAGAGACTGATGCCTCTCATTACACCGCTCATAAAATCAGGCCCGGAGATAGAGTTTGGTATTTAGCGGAGGATTACGGTTACAGCGATAGAAAGCGATTCACGGAAGATGTAAAGAAGCTCAACCCCGCCATCAACTTCAAGACTCTGCGACCTGGACAGACCATCAACGTGCCTACCAAAATTGGGGTTCCAGAGAGTCTCCGTCCTCCCTATGCCTTCGATATCAACCAGCCGAAAAGGGGAGATACCTTTTCCCAGCCCTCGCAGCTTCGTATCTTGGACCAGCACCTAACCAAGATTTTCTCACCACCTCCGGCAGCGCATCTCTCTCAGCTCCACCTCCTGAATCAGCAGCTTATGAGGACACCCAATCCACCCACCAGGATGCCAACATTTGACGCCATAGACGCTCTAAAGAAGTTGGAGCAAGAGGCTCAAGAAAGGCAGGATACCAGGAGATGGCTGCAGCGCACTTCTGATCAATTGAACAGGCGCCCCCTGGCAGTCGCTGCTGCAACTCCACCTTCCACGCTCCGCATTCTGGACGATCATCTGAGGCAGACCTATACCCCTGATATCAGGACGCAGGCGTTCGATGCCATGGATGCATTGAGATGGCTGGAGAGAGATGCTCAACAGAGAAGGGACACTCATAGATGGCTATCCGGCATCGAGCAGAATCTGGACAGAAGACCGGCTGCATTCTACCAATTAGAGACGACGAGACCTTCTACTTTGAGCCTCCTGGGACGCCATCTGAGAAAATTTTAAGAGCAGAGGGCTCCTGAAACCATGCAAGTACAAATACAAAATTTTTTAAAGACTGAGAACAGATGCTAGATTGATGCACCAGACCGTACGGATCTCAGACATCAGCCTTTACCTGCGTTGCCCCAGGCTCGTCTACTTCGATTCCCTGGGCAAGCTGCCGAGATTCAGCAGTGCGAAGCAAATCCTGATGCGCAGCCTCGCTCTCTCATTGCTGCAGAAGGACGATCTGGAAGGCCAGCTAAGAGAGGCTCTCGGAAGGCTGGAGGTGGAACTGCCCCTGATCTACGATCTGGAGCCAGGCGAGCTTCAGGCCGCCTTGAATGAGGCGGATGAGGAGATTGGATCGATGGTCAACGGTCTTAAAGGCTGGATGGACCAGCTCATCCCCTTTGAGGCAGAGGTAGAGCTCTATTCGGAGAAGCTGGGTCTCTCCGGCAGGCTGGACAGGCTGGCCCAAGGAGATACTCCCTCGATCATCCGCACCGGCCGGCCGCCAGAGAACGGAATCTGGAAGAGAGATCGTCTCATGCTGGCCGGCTATTCCCTCCTTTTAGGAGAGAAGGAGAATATAAAGGTGGATTGGGGACAGGTGGAGTATCCAAGCCTGGGCATGGTGCGAAGGGTGCCCGTCCGCAGCACAGACAAAGCCCGGGTGCTGCGCATTCGTGATCGAGTTCGCCTTATCAAAAACGGCCAGCTTCCCGACAGGCCGGAAGGCTCCCCCTGCCAGTCATGCCATGCACAGACGATGTGCGAGATGAGGCACTCTTTGGCCTCAAAGTTCTTCTAATTGCCACCCATCCCATAGCTTTTAAAGGAGGAGCCCTATTGCTCTTGGGAAAGTGGCGCATCACACTTCTATTTGATGGCTGGAAGGCTCATTTGGCTGTCCTGCCCACCAAGAGGAAATACAAAATGGCAACCATCGAGGAGCAGATCAAGGCGCTGGAAGAGGAGATCTTCAACACTCAGAAGAACAAGGCCACCGAGCATCATCTGGGCAAGATTAAGGCCAAAATAGCGAAGCTGAGGGCCCAGCAGGAGCTTCAGAAGATCAAGGGCGGCGGAGGGGGCAGAAGATACTATATCAAAAAATCAGGCGATGCCACGGTGGCCCTGGTGGGGTTCCCGTCCGTAGGCAAATCCAGCCTGCTCAATTATCTGACCGGATCCAAGTCCGAGGTGGCAGCCTATCAGTTCACCACCCTCGAGGTCATTCCTGGGGTGATGAAGCACAAAGGCGCCGAGATCCAGATCCTGGATATGCCAGGGATCATCAAGGGAGCGGCGCGGGGAAAGGGCAGGGGCAGAGAGGTGATCACTGCCGCCCGGGCCGCGGATATGATCCTCTTATTGGGGGACGTATTCAATTACAATCTGAAGGTCCTGGAGCGGGAGCTCTATGAGGCCGGCATAAGGCTGGACAAGCAGCCGCCAAACATCCACATCACCCAGGAAAGGAAGGGGGGCATCATAGTGCGCAGCACTGTTCCCCTGACTCGGATGACGGAGTTCGAGATCGCAGAGATCATCCGCGCCTACGGCATTGTGAACGCCAATGTAACCGTTCGAGAGGATATAGACACTGACACCCTGGTCGACTTCCTGGCTGGGAACAGGGTCTATATTCCCTCTCTGGTGGCTATAAACAAGTTCGACCTGCGCTACGGTGGGATCGAGGACAAGATCGAGGAAGACCTGGGCAGGGACTATCTGCCCATATCCTGCGCCACCACTGAAGGCCTCGAGGAGCTAAAAGACCATATATATGAGACGCTGGGATTCATTCGCATCTATCTCAAGCCCAAGGGAGGCAAAGCAGATCTTGAGGAGCCTCTGGTGCTCCTGGATGGAAGCACAGTGAAATCGGTATGCGAGCATCTTCATAGGGACTTCGTAAACCTATTTCGATATGCACTGGTCTGGGGAAAGAGCGCCAAGTTCCCTGGCCAGTCCATAGGGCTGGATCATGAGCTCCAGGATTGCGATGTGCTCTCGATAATCACCAAGAGGAGATGATCGGCCGGAGATGGCCGGGCATTTTGGCAGCGAAAAGGCGCCTGCTATCATAATTTTTTACCAACAAGTATATATGCTCAGCCATCCTCCTTATACTGCTGCATTTCGTCTATCAAAGTAATTTGTTGAGATGTTTTCTGTAGCAGTCTCGATTCTTTTGAGTCGATTCAAAAGGTAAGTGAATTAAATGTTTGAGAGAAAATATGAAAACAGAGGTAGCTCCGGCGGCAGCAGAGGCAGCTACAATAGTGGTCCGAGAGAAATGACTGACGTAACCTGCTCAGAATGCGGCAAGCAGACCCAGGTTCCATTTAAGCCGGATGGGTCCAGACCGGTTTACTGCAGCGAGTGCTATCAGAAGCACAGACCTGCCAAAACATCCAGAAGATATTAAGCTGATTTAGCATCACATAATAGTCGATCCGTTTTGATTTGAAGGCAGGTGCTTTCGGGCAAATAGACGAGCGGCAAAAGGATACTCATGCCGCTCAATAGCCTTCAGTCGACAGGTTCGGCTCTTTCGATGCGGAATTGTAAGAAATGGGGTGCGTTTAAAATGAAACCATCTGAATCAGCGGATTTGGTTAAATTTGAGGGCATAATCTCAGAGCTCAAGAGAAGAGGAGTAGTAGTACTGACGCACCGCCCGACTCGATGGGGCTATGTGGTGGATGCAGTCATACCTTCAGCAAAGATCGTCATCCTTAAGGTGCCAGATATCACAAAACAGATTAAAGTGGCCATGAGCCAGTTCAGGGATCTGATTAACCGTCTGGAAGACGATGGATATCAGGTCGAAGTGATTCCAAGAAATAGAATGAGCCCAGAAGAGATCAGAGCCTTCTGTGACCGGATCGCGACTGAGCCGTCACTTGCTTCTGCTTGAAAGTCCAATTGATAACCATGCTAGCCAAAAAAATGGCACCGTATATCCATAAGTCCCATCTCAGGCCGGTATGAATCCGTTCTCAATCGCAATCTCCTGGCCTTCTGGACTCAAGACATAATCGGTAAATGCCTTTGCCCCAGGACTTGGTCTGCCCAGGGTGATGAAGTAAAGCTCTCGGGCAAGGGGATATGTTCCATTTTTTATGTTTTCTATCGTCGGCGGGATACCATCAAGGGATATCACTTTGCTGTCTCCTCTCATTATATAGCTATATCCGACATAGCCTATGGCATTGTCGCTTCCCCGGATAGCCGTCTTGACCTCGGAGCTTTCAGCCGCCTCATAGCTGACTCCGGGAGTCTCATACTCTCGACTTCCCATTATGATCTCATCGAAGGAGTCCCTAGTTCCAGAGCCTGGCCTCCTTCCTATGGCGAAGATCTCCTCGTCTGGCCCCCCGAGCTCTTTCCAGTTGCTAATGCTGCCAGAATAGATCCTCCTCACCTCCTCAGCGGACAGGTCGGTGACACCAAAATCGTAAACCTCTGGGCTGACCATCAGGCATATGGCATCGTATCCCACGGTGATCACATTAAACTTCTCTGTTGGCGTCTCGTATCTCTGTCGCTCCACCAGGTGAAGCTCCCGAGAGGTCATGGCGATCGCCGATCTGCCCTCGACCACGTTCACAATCCCCACCCCCGAGCCTCCTGCGGTCACAGTCACATGGTAGTTATCCTGGAGCATATTGAACTCCTCCGCCGAAATCTCTGCCAGGGGCATTACGGTGCTGGACCCAGATATTGCCACCTTCTGCTCTCGTGCTTCGACCGATACATAAACGAAGAAAGATACCAGCAACAAGACCAGTAGTATGCTCTTGACCTTCATCACTATCAAAGAAAGGGCCTGATATTATGTAAGGTTAATGTTCAGCTGAGTGTAAGCTACCCCTCCCCTGAAGGAGAGGGGCTTTCAGCAGCCCTGAGCAGATCTGTTTCAGAATCAGAGATCTGCCCGGACCTCCAGGCCAGCCTACATGCATCGACGATCTGCAGAGGTCCCAGTCTTGCTGGAACGTTGGCCTCAGATCTGCCAAAGACGGCTTCAAATCGTGTTTCGACCGCACCCTTTCGGGCAGGAGTCTGGCAGAGCCGTACAGGATCAGCATCGAACGGTTTACCGCTAGGGTGCCTATGATGCCCAAGTACATGCAGGAGATTGATTTGACATGTTAAATATGTATGCAGAGCACCGCGAAAGTAAACTGGGAAGTGTACCCAATTCCTCCCACCCCCTAAAGGAGGTGGGCCTCCTTGGTGCTTTACTGTGATGTCAACCCATCGTGACCACTCCCGCCCCTTTACTATAGTCAGGAACCTGATTGTTGGATAAATATAATTATTCGAGGCCCAGAGATCCGGAGCGTTGAGGCATTGGTGATCTGGTTTTCTCTCAGGGAAAGATTTTCTAGATTGCTGCAGCGCTCAATCCGTAGATGGTGGTGGCCTTGGGAAAGCAGGCCGGCGAGTCACTGGGAGAGCTAGCCGACCATGCTCCATCCTCATGCCGTCTTGAAGCACGGAGACAAGGGCGAGGTCATCCGCAAAGCCTCGATGCTCAGAGAGGCCCTGTTCGCCCAGGGATTAAATTGCGGATGCGATAAGGGATTGCTCGGAGAGGAGATACGCTGCCTTATTCTCAAGGCTGATGTAGAGAGGCGATTGGTTTACAGCGTGATAACTGAGCCAGACACCGTAGATGTTCAGGGCGATGTGATGAGAGCCGAGACCATCGAAGAGATGGCCCACAATTTCCAGCACCGCTCCCGCAAGTTCGACAACAGACACGACTGGAAGGCGGTAGATGCCGCGCCGGTGGAGTCATGGATCCAGAGAGAGGCTACGGTGCTCGTGGGGGAGAGGATCAGGGCCAGATCATGGGTTGTCGGGGTAAAGGTCTTGCTGACCATATCTGGCAGAAGGCTCTGGCCGGGGATTATCAGTCCTTCAGCATTGGCGGGAGGGGGGTGAGGGTGTCGAGGGTGAGATTTGGGTGAGATGAAGAGTGATTCTGGAGACCTACAGGATCTTATCTTTAACTATTGCCGTAAGAGATCCCATTAAGACTCTGCAGTTAGGATACTTGCGAATATTTAAGCATAAAATGTTTGTCATAGTAATAATAGGTTGTTGCTTTCCGGCAATAACATTAGCTTTTTTTTGCCAATTTCGGTTAAAGACCTACACGGTTCCATTAAAATACCGTTAACCATTTCGGGATTGTGCTTGTCCTTTGTTGGTTGATAATATATATGACCAGATTGATATTTATAGTACTCTATGTCTTTTGATATAATATTGTTCTTTCCTGTAACAAACATAATTGGGGTAGATCCTTTATTCCATATACCGGCTATGAACTTAGGAGTTAATTTTAATTTTTTTAAATTAATTATTTCTATCTGATGGGGATTTAGTATTAATTCGTAACAATGAGCTAAACTTTCCCCCTTAAATAGCCCATTCATAGTGCCAGCAAATTCAGGTTGATAAAGAAAAATCCCTGAAACCTTTGAATCTACTTTTTCCTTAAAATAATCGATACTTGCTCTTTTGCACGATCCAAGATCTATCTCTCTTGGAACCCTTAAGAAAACTATATTTATCGATTTCTGATCGTCCTTTCCATGATTCTCAAAATCTTCGCATGCCTTATCAAAAATTTTTTCTAATAAGGTTTTCAAATCATTTTGGTGAAGTTTTGTGAATAAGAATAGAATATATGACATTTCGTCAGAGCATATAGGGCCTGGAATGGCATCATTCTTTATAGAATCAGGCTCATTTCCAGTAGAATATTTTACAAAAACTGACCATCCACCTTTTAGCTGTTTCGACCAATCATCATCAACTGTTATCTTAGAATCCAAATTTAATAACGTGGGCAAATTTTTTTGAAGTGACCGCCAATCCAAAAGGCTAGGAAAAGATTTTTCATTAATTATAAATATTGTATTGCATCCATTCTGGATATTTTGCTTGATTATTTCTTTAATTATTTCGGATTTCTCGAAAAATTCCTCAACACGACTAAATAGGCCATAATTTTTTATGGATATATATATATTAAATTCGTTTTGTATTAGTTTCAGGTCATATACAGGATTATTAGGATTTGTCGGAAATTCTAATACGGAATGCCCTTCATTATAATATCCACCCGCAACAATTATCTCAAATATAGCCCCTTTTAGCTCATTGCGATCTTTGCTGCTCTTGATCTTTTCCACAAAATATTTAGTGCGATCTTCATTAATTTGTTTGCATTTTTCTAGGCAATCACCAAATATGAGTAGTTCCGTACAGGCGATCCAATCTGCCTCAGAATTGACCCAATCCGTCCTTTTCCATATTTTTTGAAGCTGATTTTCTGTGCCGGATTCGAGCCAAGATACATCAAATAAATCCGAAATGATTTTGCGGGCCTTTATAAAGTTAGCTGCTAATTCCTTGGGATCCATAATAAATACAACGTGATCGATCACATATTAATAAGCACTAGCCAGCTTAGAGCTGTGATGTGGAAAAAATGCCTAATGCTCTCTCTTTTCAGGCCACAAATCCCGACGGCTCGACAATAAACCTCAAGCCCATCGAGTACCGGGCCGACTGGCCCCACATGGGCCACCAGAGGCTCTTCTTCTGGTAGCTATGTGGCCAGGGGATCGATGAGCTGGCCACGATCAAGGTTACGGGTTCCAATCCGGATAAGCCCGTCTTTTGCGGCTGGTTTAAGGGGATCAAGAGGCCCTCCAACCGATCCCTCTGGCTCCAGGAACTGGCTGGAGGATAAACCTCACTCTTCTATCATCCAGCTCCGCCACCAGGCCCTATGAGGCTACATCCACTCATAATGCCTCAAAACCTCGGGGACGAACTCGAAGAGGAGGCTGTTTTCCGCATATCCGAAAAACAGGCAGCCAGGGCAGGACTGGACTGCTTCCTGCCGGCCAATCCTTGAGGCCTGCCAGGCCTCCGCCAGCCCATCCTTCACATTGGCCAGGGATTGAGTATGGACCCGGCAATTCTCGATGCTTCCATCCGCTGCTACATGGAGGATGATGTCGCTGGCATGGCATTTGAATCCGGGCTTAAGTGATGATATCATCTTCAGATAGGTCAGGGAGTTGATGATCGGCGCACCAGATCTTTTCAGCTCTATCAACCTATGCACCGCCTTCTCATATTCAGATCGATCCCGGATTCCCAGGTCCTTCCAGACCGAGTCCGAAATTCCTCGGGACTCATGCAGGGGCTCAAATGAGATCCAGGTGCCCAGCTCTTCGGCCAGATGGACCAGATCCTCCAGCTCGCCCGTGTTTTTGCTGCTTATCACGCAGTTGATCAGAATCTCATGGCCAGCCTTCTTTGCCGCCCTGATCCCGGCCAGGGCATTTTCCAGGTCTACTCCCCGCAGCTCCCGATAGCTCTTGATCCCGTCCACGGAGACGGAGAGATAATCAAGGTCGCCAAGCTCATCCGCCCTCTTGGCGAGCAGAAGGCCGTTGGTGACCAGACTGGTGATGAGGCCCTGGGATTTAGCATGCCTCAGAATCTGGGGCAGATCCTCCCTGAGCAGGGGCTCGACGGTCCAGGCATTATAGACCCCGATGCCAAAGGAGCTTGCCTCATCCAGCATCCTGAAGATCTCCTTCTGAGTCATCTCTCCTCCGGGCTCTCTCCAGTACTGGCAGAAGGAGCATCTGAGGTTGCAGCGGGCGTTAACCCCATGGGAGAGGACATAAGGCCTCTTTCGAATCCGCATCTGCCAGAGGGCTCTGGCCGCCAGCCGGGGGGAGAAGGATCTCATTTGGGCTGCTCCCGGTTTCTAGAGCGCTCGATCCCGGAGAATGCCCTCCCCAGCACCTCATTGATGGTAGGATGGATGACCTGAGACCTCATCACAGTGGAAAGGTCCTGGCGGTCGGTGTTCATCAGGTAAACAACCTGCTGAATGAGCTCTGGCGCCTCTGGGCCGATTATGCTCGCCCCCAGGATTCGGCCAGTCTCCTCCTCCAAAACTACCTTCGCCAGGCCGTACTCCTCAGCCATAGCCACCCCCTTGGCCGAATCTGTGTATCTCGCCCTTCCCACCAGCACCTTCAAGCCTCGGGCCTTTGCCTCGCTCTCTTTCCTGCCCACTCCCGCCACCGTCGGATGAGAGAATACGGCATAGGGAACGGCATGATAGTCAGCCGCTTTCCGCTCTGCTTCTTTTTCAGCCAGAAGAATATTGTGGGCTACGATGCGGGCTTCATAGTTGGCAGTATGGCGGAACATGTGCTTTCCGATAGCATCTCCCAAAGCCCAGATGCCCTTTTTGCTGGTCTGGAGATATTCGTCCACCCTGATCCAGCCTTGCCTATCGATTTCCACTCCTGTCCTCTCCGGGCGGAGAAGGTCGGAGTTAGAGCGCCGGCCCGCGGCAAGGAGGACCTCCTCTCCCTCGAACTGCTGGATCTGGCCGCCTTTTGTCTCTCTGGCAGAGACGACCTTCTTTTCGCCATTCCTTTCCACCGATAAGACCTCGTAGCCCGTGACCACCCGGCAGTAGCGGGAGAGGCTCTCATGCAGTCGCTGTGAGATCTCAGGATCCTCGCCGCTCAGAAGTCGGGGGCTGCGTCCCAGGATGGTGACCTCCGTTCCCACAGCGGAGAAGAAGTGACCGTACTCGCAGCCGATATAGCCTCCGCCGATTATGATCAGGCTTTGGGGAGGCTCTCTCAGATTAAGAAGCGATACGTTATCGATATATCCCGATTCTTCCAGGCCTGGGATGGGAGGAACACGAGACCGAGAGCCGCTGGCGATGACGAATTGGGGGGCAGTGAGGGTTCTTGATCCCACCTTTAAGACATACTCGTCGATGAACTCCGCCCTTTCTGGATAGTGGGTCAGATTCTCCCTCGATCTGATGGTCGCTTCCATTTGGGCGCGCCCCTCATCCACCACCTTATGCATGCGGTTCATGATCAGAGGAAAATCGATCTTCTCGATTCGGGCATGGACGCCCACCGCCCCGGCCTCCTGGATGCTCCGGATAATGTCTGCTGGATGGATGAGCATCTTCGAGGGGATGCAGCCGTTGTTAAGGCAGGTTCCGCCCATGGGGCCCTGGTCCACCAATGCGGTATTTCTTCCCGATCGAGCGGCTTGAGCAGCCACCAGTGCCCCTGCGCCCGAGCCGATGACGATGAGATCGAATCTGTTCATGCTGTTCATGATATCGGATATCAGAAGGTCCTGATAGCTTAAATATATGCGGGAATATGGGAGCCGTCGGGCAATGGGATGGAATAGGGACTCAGGACGATCTTCAAGCGATATAAGAGACGCTGGACCGGTCGAATCCCTCTACCAGCTCGATTCCCTCATCATCCGCCTTCCATGATACATGGGGATAGGCGAGATGTTTGATGAATCCGGATGCTCTGGCGGCGAATTGCGTTGCCAGGTGCTCCTCGCCCAGGGCTTCTCTGGTGATCTGGTGGACCTTTTCTTGCACCTCTGTCTCATCCAGGTAGCCCAGGGAGTGTATGTACTCATGCAGAAGAACATGGAATGCGTATGGCTTGTATAGCTCAGGGCGGGTCTCCATGATCCTATTCAATGGTATCTTATTCAGGACAATGACATTGGAGCCTGTGGTGAAAAAGCCTCCCATGAAGCCATGGGGATCGTTTCCCAGGTTCGCCATGCCCAGCATCAGGCCGCCCCTTCGTTTGTTCATGCTCTCTTCAACCAAGGTCTTTACCACCTCAAATATGTCCGCCAGGGAAACTGCCTCATCCAGGCGGGTCCTGTAATCAATCCTCATTTCAAGCCCATGTAGCTACGTCTAAGTATATAATAGTAACCTGAAGTTAGTTTAAGCTCGAACTGGCGTATTCCATGAGAGGTCCTTCTATTTGCCTATCAGAGGATCTTGATCAGAGATCTCTTCCCCTGGGCCCCTGTGCAGGAGACTCTTTTCCAGGCCGATCTCCATCCAGGCCCAGGCCCAGATGACCGCCTCAAAGGCTCTGATCAGATCATTCTGTTTTAGAAAATGGTGAGAGTCGGATAGATAAGAGGAAATGTTCTCCAGCATTCTCTCATCCCCGGATAGCTGGCCGAAGAGCGATTCTGCCTTCTCCTGCCACTTCACAGTCTCATTTGAGAGATCCTCTTTCAGG
>NZ_DAIK01000105.1:39667-43472 GCF_002496085.1 Methanosaeta sp. UBA458
CGCAAGAATTAATGACTGTCCATTCCTATCAGCGGATCCCTGCAACCGCATAGGGCAAATGCCTCCTCCCTCTCTATGCAGGTGGGACAGGTGCGGCAGGGCATAGCTTTTCCCTTGTAGCACGACCAGGTGAGCTCATAGGGAACCTGCAGCTTGAGGCCCATTCTCACGATATCCGCCTTGGTCATATGCACAAAGGGCGCTTGCAGCTCGACGGGATTCCAGGCTGTTCCCAGCCTTATTGCCGGCTTGAGAGCCTCTACGAACTCCGGCCGGCAGTCGGGGTAGATCGTCTGGTCGTTCTTGTGGGCGGCGTAAAACAACTCTGTAATCTCATGGGCCTCGGCGTATCCTGCAGCCACGGAGAGCATGATCATATTCCTGTTTGGTACCACCGTCTGCCTGGCTGCCTCCTCGGTATAGTGGCAGCTGGGCACCTCCTTTTTGCCCAGAAGTGCGCTCTCCCCCAGGAATGCCGCCAGAGTGGAGAGGTCGATGATATGATGTGCGACATCGAGCCTGGAGGTGATGGCTATTGCGCAGTCTATCTCCTTTTTATGCTTCTGACCATAGTTGAAGGTGAGGGCATCTACCAGATAACCATCGGCCAGCAATTTGTAGAGCAATGTGGTCGAGTCCAGACCGCCGGAGAGTATCAAAACCGCCTTCATTTGCCTCCCAATTTTACTGGCATTCAACATAAGACTGCCCCACCTGAGATCCTTAGCTCGTCACATCCTCGGCCAGAGGGGTCACCAGCAGCTTGTCCACCCGGCGTTCATCCATATCCATGACCTCAAAGCGATAGCCACCCCATTCGAATTTATCTCCCGAGGTGGGAACCTTCTCCAGATGGGTCATCATGAAACCGCCCATGGTTTGGTAGGTCCCATCATCCTCATCAGGAAGCTTGTCGATGTCTAGCGTCTCTTTGAAGTCATCCGCGGGCATCGTCCCATCCACCAGCCATGAACCATCGCTCCTGCGCAGGATCTGGGGCTCCCCCAGCTCATCGATATGGGGAATGTCTCCCACCAGCCCCTCCAGGAGGTCTACCAGTGCCACAATCCCCTGCACTGTGCCATACTCATCCAGGACGATGGCCAGATGGATTCCCGTCTGCTTGAACTTCTCCAGCACCTTCAAAGCCCTCATGCTCTCCGGTACAAATAGAGGTGGCAGCAGCAAAGACCTCAGATCAATCTCCTTTTTATTAAGGTCGCAGTTCAGGATATCCTTGGACTGAATCACTCCCAGGACGTTATCCAGCTTCTTGCTGCAGACCGGAAACATGGTGTACGGCCCGCTGACGGTCTTCCTTTGGATCTCGGCGAGGGTGTCATGGATATCAAGCCAGACTATCTTTCCCCGAGGGGTCATGATGGAGTTGACCTTTCTTTCACCCAAAGAGAAGACTCTTTCCATGATGTCCTGCTCCTCCTCTTCGATCACCCCGGCCATCGTTCCCTGGTCTATCATAATTCTTATCTCTTCTTCAGTGACCTCCGGCTCAGCGTTAGAATTGACCCCCAGGGCTTGGAGGACGAACTCCGTGGATTTGCTCAAGAGAAGAATCAAGGGGTATACAATCTTGGAAAAAGCGTTTAAGGGAGATGCAGACCAGGATGCAATCCGCTCCGGATTGGAGAGGGCTATCCTCTTTGGCACCAGCTCGCCTATAACTAGGCTGACGAAGGTTATCGACAGGACTACCAGGGCTAGAGCAATTCCATGGCTGAATTGAGCTAAAGCGGGATAAAGGCCAAGCAAGTAGCCCGCCAGCTCATCGGATAAGGTCGCGCCGCCGAAAGCCCCGATAAGTGTGGCCATTAAGGTTACCCCAGTCTGAACAGCGGAAAGAAACTGATTGGAGTTGCTGATCAGCTCTAAAGCGACGGCAGCACCCTTATCTCCACTATCTGCCATCTGACGGAGCCTGGCCTTGCGCGAGGAGACAACTGCCATCTCCGCCATGGAAAAGGCGCCGTTGACTAATATGAGAATTAGTATGATCAGAATCTCAATCAACATGAACTACTACCCTTGCAGGATGGTGCGCCCGGTCTGTCTCCAAATTCATGCATTTCCCCGAGATTATGGGCCGTTTTCTCATTTTCATAAGACAGGATAATAAAGGTTATTTATAGCTTCCCTGAACGGAGAACAGAGGGCACTGAAGGTAGTCACGTTATTTGAATATTGAGGATCGATATAATAATTAAAAAAGAAATATAAAAAGAAAAGAAAAACGAACTATAGATTTACTTTAAATCAGCGGTGCAGTGCTTGCACTTGATGGCTCCTATCGCAATGGTCTCTTTGCAGTATGGGCATTCCTTGGTGGTTGGATCAAGAGGTGCAGGCTGCCTTTTGAGGGCATTTATCTGCCGGACCAGCATGAACACCGCAAATGCCACGATGATGAAAGAAATAACCGCATTTATGAATAATCCGTAATTGATGGTCGGCGCTGATACCGCCTGTGCCTCTGCCAGGCTAGCATAGGCCTCACCGTCCAAAGCTATGAACATATCGGCAAAGTTTATGCCACCCGTCAGCATGCCAATTGGAGGCATGATAATATCATTCACAAGCGAATTGACTATGCTGCCAAATGCAGCGCCTATAATGATGCCTACCGCCATATCCACGGCGTTGCCCTTCACTGCAAATTCCTTGAACTCGCTTATAATTCCCATAAAGATCACTCCAACAGATGAAACATTTGGCCATTTCTGCGGTCTAAGATATAAATCCTTTTGGAAAGAGCAAATTCGGACCCTCATAAGAGAATAAAAAACGTTCGATCAGTAGAATGAAATACATATTAAAAATTTGTAAGAAATAGTTCCATATCGGAAGATCCAAGTAGAAAGAGGCTCCAGCTATAGGCAATGAAGGAGTACTCCTGCGATGGGCTGATTGTGCGGTGGAATCCGGAAAAATGCATACATGCGAAGGAATGCGTGAACGGACTGCCCCAGGTCTTCAACCACAACAGCAGGCCCTGGATAAATATGCAGGGCGCAAGTCCTGCGCAGATAATGAAGGTCATAGATCGCTGCCCTTCCGGCGCTCTGAGCTATCAAGAAAAGGCACCTGAATCATCTGAAAAAAATGCATCAAATGAGCGATACGCCTCTATCAAGGTGGTGAAGAACGGTCCCCTGCTGGTTGAAGGAGACTGCCGTCTATTCAATTCAGATGGCAATGAGATGGCAGAAGGGGCTTTTGCCCTCTGCAGATGCGGAGCCTCCCGGAAAAAGCCTTTCTGCGATGGAAGCCATATCAAGATAACCTTCGACGATACAAAATGATTGGCGCTGACCTCCAGGCAAAATCGGCAATCGAGAGTGGACAAGAATGTCTTTGCTCATTCTACCGGCCAAACCATAACCTGCATCTGTTGCTTCCCTGGCAGAGCCTCTCTTGCCTCTCGAACCTTATCTCCATACCTTCCCCCTCGACGCCCTTGCAACTGAACTCCTGCGCCCAGACAGAGTTCTCCGCCTGGCAGATGACCTCGCTCACCTTCTCTGAGAGCGATTCTCTGCCTGACCGGACCATTATATCATGCCAGGGACAGCGCCGGATCTCAACTACAAATCCGCTCTCCTCTTCTTTCAGCTCGTAGTCGAACTCCTCCAGGGCCAGACGAGCAGCAATCGCCTCCTTCAGCCCATCAAGGCCATAGTCCAGCATCAGCATTGACTTGATTGCCCGGGCCTGGATCTTGGGCAGAACCTGCCAGACAGCCTCGTCCAGCTCCAGCGCTTCATCAAATCCCCGTTTCTTCTCGATCATC
>NZ_DAIK01000094.1:0-6689 GCF_002496085.1 Methanosaeta sp. UBA458
GGCGTAGAGCTGAGGCCAGGCGAAGCAAGAGCAGAGATGCTTTTCAATATTGGGATCGGTGAAAAATGGATCGGTGGCGATCCACCATCCAAAGATTCCGATTCCATATACGCTCAGTATTACTCGATGGCTAAAGCCTCCTCTGCCAGAAAGCATCTTGAAGCTCCAAAAAAGAGCGACATCAAGGATCTGACCCCAGCCACGGTATATTTCACCTACCAGATGAATGCCATGCCATTTGACCAATATCGGTCTTATGCCACCTACACCGGCGACAATTCGCTGTGGATACAGGGCTCCTCCAGCTGGACTCAGTATGCAAAAGCTCCAGGGGGATCCGCTCTCTCTTTGATTGTCATATCATCCGCCGGCGGCCAGGGAGTCCTGTATGAGATAAATCCTGATGGAAATCTGAATAAGAACTCATTCTACTTCTATCCAGGGTACAATCAGATGGACTTTTATGCCGATTCCATCGGCCAGCACATCCTGTTCTATACAATTGACGGTCTGGTCAGCAATTCGGTCGTCATCGATGTTACGGGCTACTACCAGCCACCATATCAGCATCCTCTTCTATCCACCTATCCCGGAAGTCAGGTTCAGCCTCCAGAGTTGCAACCATCTCCAGCCGACGTAGAGGTGACGATAATATCGGAGGAGATGCGCGGATATCAGGTATTCGTTGACGGCACATTTATCGGCACAGAGGGCACCGGAGGAGACGCCCTGGATGGGAGGTTCATCTTTGGGGTGGCTGGCGATCGGAACCATGAAATAAGAGTCTACGATGGCCAGTACAGTTACCTGAATACCATTTACTTCCCTCGGGGAATGCAAAAGATAATCAATGTGTAGCCAGGATTTAAATTTTAAATTAAACCATTCTTTTTAAATAATATTTAAAAAATATAAATTTAAAAATTATCTGAAAAAAAGAGACGAAATCCGATCCTCATCCTCGCATGAACTTGTCCCAGCCCTGATAGTTCTCCTTGAGGATGATGCAGATCTTCTCCATCATGTCGTAGGGTATTCCCACCACGAGCTCCCCGTCCTCCAGGCCGGCGTTCCTCACCGAGCCGTCGCAGCCTAGTGATACATTCACCTCTCCTTTCAGGTAGGGTGAGCTGGTGGCATCGACGCAAAAGGACTGAATCCCTGCAGTATTAAAGCTCATCCTGCCCCCCTTCTCGAACATCGCCGCCTGAACGATCCTCCTTGCCTGAAGTGGATTTCCCACGAATATGACCACATCAGGCCGCACCCTCATCTTGTCCAGGGGGGCCACATAGCTGGCCACGGTGCTGCCGGGAAGGATGCGGGGCATATTGGCTGCTATCATCGCTCCCGATTCTTTTGTGGAGCACTTGTGCAGTTTGTCAAAGTACAGGGCTCCGGTGCGGATGTTCTCCGGGCATTCCAGCAGGCCCAGGCCCGAGGCACCGCCTTTGCACTGGTGATAGTCGGCATGAGCGAGATAGCTAACTCCCTCTCGCCTCGCTCCCTGGATCATTGAGCAGTAGCGGAAGGGCCTCTCGACGATTTTAAGGTCCTGTGGGATCTCCTCCTCACTCTTGAACAGCCTTACGCCTACGATATTATCCCGGATTCCCAGGGAGGACTTCAATATTTCCGACATCTCTTCAAGATTCATCATAGTACACCGGAATTTAAGTGGGAGGCATGGAATTTGGAGCTTGCGCTCTGGAATGCATCCCATCAAATGCTCTTCATCCTTAAGAGAGCATTGATATCCGCCTGGATCGCTTGGGCAGCACTTCCTCTATCCCGCAAACACCCTTTTTCGCCTTAATGCGAATTCCTGGAGGATGTCATCAGGCCGAAGAATATAAGAATATTTCAAGCAATGTACATTTTATGGATGAAAGGCTGAACAGCGCCGAAAGTCAGGCCGGACCCTGCGGAATATTATGCGGCTCATGCCCCTTGGGAGGCAGCATAGTAGCCGAGTCCGCAAGCCGGACGAGAAAGCACATCACTGAATGCGATATTCCAAACTGGGCTCCATTTGTGCCTGGGGGAGAGGCGATCGACTGGGCGGCAGTGGATCTGGGCCTGGCCTGGATGGAGACCTATGCCCGCTGCGCAGGATGCGAGAACGGCGGAGGTCCACCTGATTGCACCATAAGGATCTGCGCTCGAGAGAAAGGATACGACCTATGCAGCTCCTGCGAAGAATTGGAGGGCTGCACCAAGTTCGAGTGGCTCAGAGATCAAGGCCAGATGATAAAAGATAGGCTGAACGAGAACCGCGGTCTTTCTAAGGAGGAGTACATCAAAAAGATGACCACAAAGATGCCCTGAGGGGCATGATAGGAGGAACGACTGGAGCGGAGATTCGAAGTTCACCTATCAAGGCACAAACTATATGTATTAATCGTGCCTATAGGAACAAGTCGTGTTTTGCGCTGCAAGAACCAGAGATCCAGCAATCCGACTGGGCTCTTTTGCCCGAAGATAGATCGAGAAGAGCATCCCTGCAAATAGATGCGAATATGCATGCCATGATGGGCGTTGAGGCATGCCCAAAAGCTGGGTCGTAGTTCATGCCCGCCAGGACGTGATAGATGCTGATAAAGAGGCGAATTGCAGGCCCGGCATCCTTCGGTGAATCGGGCTCCCGCGAGATGGACGCTGCGTGATAGTCCAGTGCTGTACCGCCTTAAAAGCAGCATCATGTCGAGATCTTGGGCGAGGTCAGGCCTGCCACCCTGGTGGTACTGGCTCCTGGAAATAGGACATTGTGGATCGGTGTTGACCCGCCCGAGAATCGACTGTACTGATTTTGCAGGCCCAATGCCATGGTATTCTCTAAATCTCTCCTAGCCTTCTCCTTTTCACTACTTAACCAATTTGAATAGCGAATCATTCTTCAAGCGAGCGGCTTATTCATTCAGAGCGCCGCCAGATCCTCAAAATGGTCGCCATTCCCCCCAGGTTTATGACCAGGATCATGATCACTCCAAAAGCTCGCCTCATACCCACTGGCATGGTCGCCTTTCCTGCCAGGTCTATGGTATCATCCCCATCCACCAGCACATCCCAGGACTGCCCTCCAGCCTTCAGAGTGTACTCTCCCCACTCAAGACCCCGGAAGATATACTCGTTATCCCCAGAGGCATTGGCCAGACAGGTCCCTTGCCCCCACAGTTCTACCCCTGCTGGCGCGCCAGCAACTCGCAGAATGCCTCCCTTCCTGACCGGAAGAGCCACTCCCTCAGAGGATGTATTCGAGGATACATCCAGCAATGCAAGCACTGTGGGGGCAACATCCATCTCCGACCACTGGCCGCCAAGGTTCAGCTCCTCAATTCCCGGCCCCTGGACGACCAGGGGCACTCGCAACGCCTCCAGCCGGGCGGCATACTTCTCCGCCGAGTGGCCGCCCTTTCCTTCCCGGTCCGGAAAGACCATGCCATGGTCGGCAGTGATGACCAGCAAGAGGTTATTTTTTCGGCAGGCCCGAACCAGCCTGCCCAGGGGGGCGTCCAGCGCCTCCACTGCTTGCAGATAGCCGCTGGCGTTCAGATTATGGCCGGCGCTGTCCACCGCTCCGGCATTGACCAGCATGATGAATGGCTTTCCTATGAGATGCTCTACAGTATCCGCCGCCGCATCCAGTGCCCAGGCGTTGTAGCCGGCATAGCCTGCCATGCCCTCACGATTGGAATATCCAGCGAATCTGTCCCGCCATTCCTGAAAGAGGGTACGCAGGCCCTCTGGAGCATCGGGCCGAAATCCCGGTGTGGGCTCAGCGCCCTGCAGGGCGTTATCCTCCAGGTAAAGGACTGCATCCATATCCTCCATGATCGACATAGAGTCTCCCCGCTCCATAATGGCAAGGCATAAATATCCCTCCTCCCGGGCGAGGTCGAAGATGGTGTGGCCGAGCTGGTCCCAGTCCGCTTCCGATCTGCCGGTGACAAGAACGGAATGGCTCTTTGTGGTCTCGGGGACTGGCACTCGCACATCCACCGCCCGCGCCCCACCGCCGGTGAGGTTGAATAGCACCGCCTTATCCAGAGGCGAGCCGTCCAGAGCATAGGCATTGTGCTCCGGATAGACGTAAGATGAACCCAGGCCGTCTATGACCAGTATGACTGCGCCCGCGGGCTGAGCCATGGGCCCCACCTGAACCTCGAGGGCGCAGCAGCCGGGCAGCAATAGCAGCAAGAGGAGGAGAAGGGCGGGGATCATCCCACCGGGCTTAGTCAGCTAAATATTAAAATCTTTCATGTGTTTTGGGGCTTGAATGGAAAGCTCTATCCACCTGCAATCCCTTACAGCATTATCCATAAAGGATACAAAAAGAATCCCTGCCGCTGAGCCCCTGTGGATTGAGCTATCAGAACTCAAGTCGGCAGGACAGACCTGTTCTCAATTCTCAGAAGAGATGATTGAAGCAAAAAAAAGGATTTGGATCGCAAATGCAGGATCTTTAAAAATCGGTCATGATCCTGTACTGATCGATCTCAGTCTGTTTCAGGCCGGTCAGGAACTGCTCTGTCATGTCGCGAATGTCCCGGGATCTGGTGATCGCCCGGCCTACCACCAGGATGTCCGCCCCCGCGGCCAGGGCCGCTCCTTCGGTATCGGTGCGAATCCCGCCCGCCACCGCCACCAGGAGCCTGCGTCCCTCCTCGGCCAGGGCCTTGATATCGGGGATGTTCTGCCAGGCATGAGCGCTCTTCTCCATGTCGATCGCCCGGTGCAGCTCGACCACATCTGGCAGGACATCCAGCCCCTTGAGCACCGCGAGTGGATCGGCTACGTTGAGCATATCGATTATCGAGTATATCCCCGTCTTTCTGGCCTCATTGATGGACAGCTCAATGGTCTTCTTAGGAGCCAGACCGGATATGACCACCGCATCGGCAGTGGAGTCTGCAGCCAGGCGCACCTCCAGGTTTCCAGTATCCAGGGTCTTGAGATCCAGAATGATAAAGGCCCCCGGCCGGATGGCGCGAATCTCCTTCACAACGTTCATCCCCAGCATCTTGACCAGGGGGGTCCCCACCTCGATTAAGATGTGGTCGCTATCCGGCAGGGCAGAGAGGACGCGCCTCACCTCGGCCACATCCACCAGGTCGAAGGCCACCTGCAGATAAGGCGGATCCCAGAGACGGGTGACTCTGAACCCCATGATGGGATGGGTGGAGCGCTCCTTCTCATAGAGGACTTTATCGATATCCGGGAACCCGGCCATGGCCCGAGCCACCGCCAGCTTGGTGGCCCCGTAGTTATAGCGATAGATGGCATCGTAATCCGTAGCCTTGGGATCGATGTAAACGGATACAATGACCAGCAGCTCTTCTGCTCGATCCTTGGGAATGACACCCTCTGCCACTGAATCTGCCACTGCCTTGGCTACTGCCGTCTGAGCCGGCCCAAAAATCTGAGCCGCCTGGTCCATGTTCTTCACTGTCACTTTAGGAACGATAAGGGTAGAAGGCTTAGGCGGCAGGTTCGGCCTGATGACCCCCAGGAGAGGGGTATGCCCCGCTGAAAGCTGGGTGAGACCGGAGGCGAAAGCCGTTCCCACCGGTCCCTCCTTCTCCCCTATAATCAGATCGATATGTGCTACCTCAGGCCCCTTTCCTATGAGAGCCTCTCCGACCAAAAACAAAAAGATTCACCTCGCCCACCGAGTGAGCAATCTCTCTATTTTAACTTGTGGGATTGCGAAGGACGAAGCGGGAAGTCCCCATCCTTTGGGGCGGTCTCCCGGACTGCGAGTCCGGGGAAGTTGCGACGAAGTCGCAACAGGATGAAAGCGGAGTCCTTTGCCATGATTACTTTCACGCCGCCCTCAGCTGATATAAGTATAGGTATCCATAACTGTATTCGTTTGATGATCAGCTACAAGTACCCCATATTCCCGAACAAGATCACTCAATGGAAGTTAGCGGAGAATTTGGATGCTTGTAGGTGGCTCTATAATCGGCTTCTCCAAAACCTGAACGAAGCAAAAGAAAAAGGCATCAAGCTCAAGACCTATGATACTCAGAATATGATTCCTTCTCTGAAGCTTGAGAATCCAAAACTCAACCAAGTCTATTCCAAGGTTCTTCAGATGGTGAATTACACTCTTTGGTCTAACATCAAAGGCCTCTTTGCATCAAAGAAGAACGGTCGGAAGATCGGTCATATTCGCTTCAAAGGATATGGATGGTATAACACCCTGAATTACAACCAATCCGGCTTCAAAATCGATCAAGATCATGGCATATTGCATCTATCCAAGATCGGGGACATGCGGATCAAGATCTATCGAAAGATCGAAGGATGCATCAAAGCAGTCATAGTCAAGAGAGAAGGCGAGAGATGGTTTGCCATAGTCCAGGCCAATCAGGAACCACAGCCGTTACCAGAAACCGAGGAAGCAGTAGGTTTGGATGTCGGTTTGACTTCCTTCGTGGTTGACTCCGTTGGCAATGAGATAGAGAATCCAAGATGTGCCAAGCAATCTGCTGATAAACTGGCAAGACTGCAACGAAGGCTAGCCAGAGCGGTGAGGGGATCGAATAATTATAAGTCCCTCAAGGGTAAAATCGCGAAGCTGCATAAGAGAATCAATTGCCAACGAGATGATTTCCTGCATAAGTTATCTCGGACCTATGTCAATAACTTTGATATCATTTGCGTTGAGGATCTTGATATCAAAG
>NZ_DAIK01000094.1:6716-24179 GCF_002496085.1 Methanosaeta sp. UBA458
TGCTTCCAGGAACATACTAATCTCAGGGATGGAACAGCCCGTAGCGCCCATAGAGCCAAAACCGCTACATCACATATCATTGATGCAAGTTTTGGCGATGAAGTGGGAAGCCGCGCCCTTCAGGACGCGGTAGTTCACTCCTTTTGCCGGTTTTGGAGGTTTCAGATTATCTGCCAGTAGATGAGAGGAGCCAGCACCAGGAGCATCAGCCCGGTAAAAAGCCTCATTCCCACCCGGTGATCCTTACGGAAGCGGTCCACCCTATCCGGGCTCATTCCCAGGGCGAGGAATCCCCCCACCACAATGATTGGCAGTATCACCCCCAGGTTGAAGAACATCAGGTAGGCGGCGCCGACAAAGTAGCTTTTGGCGGAGATGAGATCCAGTATGGCCAGATAAAGCCCGCCCACACAGGGGATCTTAACCAATGAGAAGAGCGCCCCCGCCAGGAAGTAGGAGCTAAACCTTCCCTTTTCCACTCCCGCCTGGAAATACTGCAGCGCCCAGTCCGTCCGGAAGAGCGATGCCTTTCCCTGCTTTAAAAGGATGGCATCGATGACCTGAGATAAGCCCGCAGCCAGGAGTAGCACAGTCAAAGCGTAGCGGAATGTGGCAGCTATAGCCTCAGAATGCAATAGCCTTTGCATTCCCAGGCCGAAGAGGAAGTACATGGAGAAGATGCCAAAGGAGAAGAATACCACCATCATGATCAGCTCCCGCCTCTTTCCGGAGGTTGAGAGGATGGATGCCGCCAGAAAGACCAGAATGCCGAAGAGGCAGGGATTGAAGCCGGCCACAAACCCACCAGCAGTGACGGCCAGGGCAGTGGAGAGGGAGAGGTCCTGCAGATCGTATCCGGGCAGAGCATCCTCCCGCCGCTGGATGGGGCTAGTGTTGCCTGGAAAGCCTATAGAGGGAGCAGTCTCAGATCTCTGGCTCTGATTGTGCAGGGCCCGAAGAGCCTTATTCTCGAGGATGGATGCGTCTCCTCCATAGTCCCTGTAGTCTATGACCTCGGTCCCGATGATTATGGCTGGAATATCCCGGGCGTTAAGCTGATCGATTATTCGGTGGCCCTCATCGGTATAATAGTAATAGCTGCTGACATTAAGTGGCACCGTCTGGCCCACCTTCTCCAGGGTCCTCTCAGCAGCGGCGCATTTGGGACATCCCGGCGAGATGATGATTATGACCTCTACCGGGTCCGCGCCCGATGCATATCCTTCTACGAGGGCCAATTGGCTGGTGGAGGAACCGATTCCGCCGTCCGCACCCTCGCCGCCTGCCGCATGGATGCAGCCAAAGAGGGAGGCCATCGCAATGCCCACAAATAAGAGAATTCCAATGATTCTCCCGGCAGGAATGATAAAGAAAGGCCCTCTGGAAGGGATCGGTGGCATCAGTCCCCTTATGGCATGGAAGTGATATAAAAAATAGGTCCTCAACAGATGAGTCTGGCCGGGAAGGGGGCGAAAATCCCCTCTCCATCTGCCAGATTCATTTACTCTTCAGTTACGTACTCAAGGACAGGCATATCCTCATCTGATGCCTCACTGGACACGAATGCCACAGAGACATCATCCTCACCGACTAGGACTATGCTGTAGGGGCACCCTTCTGCACAGACCTCGACCGCCTTTTTGATTATGGGTGTTACATCCAGCTCAATCACATCCTCTGCCTCATCTATCTCAACGGAATCGGATGAGACATCAAGGTCATATTCTGCCTTATCCTTCCAGGTCAGGGTGTTTAATGTCGCTCCCTCCAGGAAGTAAGCCTTGATCTCGCCCTCGTCATCCACCCGGGCGACGTTAAGGGTGAGAGTAGCAGATTTGATCTGATCCGGATTGAAGATTCCCTGCGATCCGAAGAGATTCACATAGCTGAGGTAGGTCTCATTTATAGACGCATCATCATCGTCATCGTCCTGGGAAGACACCCACAGTAGATCGCTATCGCCATAGCTTTCTTCCTCTTCAATAGAATTGACGTAGGTATCCACATCGATTTTCGCTTCAAAGCTCCCTGCGCTGCAGGCGGCCGCCAGCAGGAGAAGTGCGCCAATAATCGCAAGCCAGTATCTCAAACTCTATTCCTCCATTGAATTTACCAACACTGCATATACCTTTCAATTGATAAAAAAGCTTACCTTCATATGTAGCCTATATTAGAAGATCCTAAGACTTTTTACCCCCTATCCTAAACCCATATGAGCCATGAATCTTTATAAAATAGATCGATCATCAATAGATGGATCTCTATGAGCCTCAAAATGAAACCATCATTAACCCATCCCAGTGCCACGGGGAAATGCCATGCTCCGGCTTTATCGAATGCATATCATCCTTCGCGCGGCATAGGTCGCTCGACCATTTGGGCGGTATCCCTTCTTTATTCTTTTATGCTGATCGCCTCCCTTGCCAGCGCTGCTTCCATAACCGTCAGCTCCGATCTGCAAGCGGCAATCAACGCCGCCCAGCCTGGCGATACCCTCCTGGTGGCTCCGGGGACTTACGAGAAGATATCCATAGGAAAGAGCCTGAACCTGATAGGCAATGGGGCAGTCATCCAGGCGGGAGAGAGGGACGCCTGCGTGAATATAGAAGCGAGCGATGTCAGCATATCCGGCTTTCTCGTCAGGAATGGGTTTTATGGCATAAAGCTGAACAACGTTCGGGGCTGCACTGTGGCCAACAATACCGTCATCCGGTGCACCCAGCCAGGGATTGCCCTCCTTTTTTCCGACGGCAATATCATCCAGGGAAACAACGCCAGCTTCAACGGACTGGGGGGTGAGGGGTGGTATGGAATATACCTCTCCAACTCCAATGACAATCTGATCCTTGATAATGTGGCCTATGGCAATGGCGCCTACGGCATAAACCTCTTCCCCTCCTGCAGCAATAACACCATCCGGGGCAACGTCCTTCAAGGAAATATGTACGGCCTGTACATGTTCACAGATTGCAGCAATAACATAATAGAATACAACGACCTCTCCCGGAACACCAACTCCGGCCTGGACCTCCGCTTCGACTGCACTGATAACCTGATCCGAAATAACAGCATGATCGAGAACGTAGTCGCCGGCCTGACCCTCCTGGACTCTGGATATAACAGCATATCCGGCAATCTGATAGAGGCAAATGGGCGCTATGGCCTGCAGATCCAGAGCAATTCGAACGGCAATACCATCATCGATAACACAATCTCGGACAGCCAGACCGGCATCTTCCTGGATTCGAGCCAGAACCTGATCTACAGAAATAAGATCAGTTACAATGTGATCCAGGCGGAGGATAGAGGAGAGAACTCATGGAATGCCAGCTATCCGCTGGGGGGCAACCTGTGGAGCGACTACCATGGGAGCGATGATTACCAGGGACCGGAACAGAATGTTCTGGGTGCGGATGGATTTGGCGACCTGCCCTATGAGATAGACAGTTCCTCCTTAGATCGTTATCCCATTATGGGCGATCAGGTCCGGCAGATCTCCATCATCGATAAGGCTCTTAATCCCACCCAGGCCAGAGTGGGAGACGATATAAAGGTCACCGTGCGTATGGAGGCTCTGTATGATCTCAACCAGCTGACGGTTAGAGCATATCAGTCGGGAGAAGAGGCAAAGGGCTACGGCCGCCTGGTAGCCTCTGGGGATGCATATCAGGGATCCTTCTCCACCGCCCTGCTCGATCCGGGCGAGTACGACCTGGTCTTGAGGGTAAATGATGTTCGTGGATTCGAACTGGAGGAGACGTTAGGAAGTTTCTCCGTCACCCCCAGGAGCTGATGAGCACTTGCATAGTATGGAGATGAGAAGTTTGAGAAATTCAAGAGGCTTGCCATGAGAGTTATCAGAATCGCAGGCTGCAGCTTGTTGCTGGCAGCCTTATTCATGATGGCGATCATATGGAATGCATCACCTGTGGCCGGGGAGTGCGCATCCTGCAAAGCCGCTGGCTCGAGCGCAGAGCAGGATCCGCTCAATCAACAGTGGGCTTCGTTCCTGGGTGAGGTGGGGGCATGGTCTCAGATGCCATTCCATCCGGGCCTGCTCAGAGCACAATCCGATTCATCCAACTGCTCGTCACTGTGGGGAGAGAATGGGGAGCGGGGATTGGATCTGAACCTTTCTGCTCCCAAGGACGGTCTGCAGAAATATCAGGGCAATCGATCCGATATGGCCCGGGGGATGGGATTTTCCACAATTTTGATTTCACCAGAAGAGATCAAAATCCTAGATAGCTCCGACATAATCATCGATATCAGCCCCAGATCGACTGAGTACATTCCAGGAGCGATAAGCATTCCTTATGACAGGTTCATCGATCCTGCAGGAAGGCTCGAGCCGATCGGCGAGATGGCCCGGATTTTGGGGGAGGCAGGCGTGTCCGAGAACGATTCGATCATCATTTATGGTGAATGCCAGCCCTGCGGCGGCGGCCCCTCAGCAGCCACCTACGTCTTCTGGATGCTGAAGTTCTTGGGGCATGAGGATGTCAGGCTCCTGGACGGGGGGATAGACGACTGGGTGGCAGCGTCGAATCCCACCTGGTCTGAGCCTGCACGCCTTGCGCCCAGGAATTATACTCCCGCTATAGATGCCGATCTTCTGGCAACATATGATTTCGTTTGCAGCGGCATCCCCCAGATAATCGATGCCCGAACGGGTAGGGATTTTGAGGCAGGGTCGATACCAGGAGCGATCAATATTCCTTATACAAGCGTTCTGGATGGCAAGAAGATAAAGGATCAGTCAGAGCTGGAAGAGATATTCTCAGATCTGCAAAGAGAAAGGCCGGTGGTGGTCTACACCAATACCGGGGTCAAGGCCTCCATGATCTGGTTGCCCCTCTCCCTTCTTGGCTACGACGCCAAGGTCTACGCCTGGCAGGACTGGAAGGCGGATCATTCCAGTGGTGAAATGACACCAGCAAATATAAGAATATCGAAAAGGATAGCTGGAGTTAAGAGTGAGACCATTGAATCCTAGCCATATCCTCCATTTTGTTCTCCTGCTCAGCCTGGTCAGCTACGCATCCGCTTTTCCGATACAAAATGCCCTGGAGAACAATAAGGCAACCGCCTGGTTTCAGAAGGAGTACGAAAATCGCCTCAGACCAAGCGTCGACGATGGCGCTGCTCCGGTCATCTATGGGGTGAGCGTGAGCCCCTCCATTCTCAAGACAGGCGATCCCAGGAGCGAGATAAATGCCCGGGTCCATGATCCTTCCGGCCTGGGAATGGTCTATGCTGATATAGGCAATCGGATGAACCTCATGATAGATTTAGACCGAGATGGCACTTTCACCGGCTATTGCGGCTCCAATATGCCTGCTGGAACCTACAATGTGACAATCATCGCCGTAGACAAGTTCGGCAATGCGGCGAAGGACGAGTCCAAGAAGATCACCATCCGCGATCCCAGGGATCTCAATGGCAATGGAATAGAAGACAGCCTGGAGGAGCAGAAAGCCAAAGACCTGAAGGTCATTGTGCTTCATGAGGACGACCTTAAAGGGAACCTTACCGGCGTCGGCTCCTCTCTGGAGAAGAGGTTCAAAGTCCTGCCCGGGAGCGCAATGACCGTCTCCTCGGACAACCTGGAAAAGATCGCCAAGACCGACGGCGTCCGAGGGGTGTACACCGATCAGAAGCTCACCGTGCTCTCTGCTGCCAGCATGAGCAGCCCGAATCCTGGGCCTTCGATCATAGACGATCCCAGAGAGATCTCCGGCCCAAAAGGCGAGGGGGTTACTGTGGCTCTGATCGACACCGGCGCAGATGCCGATCATGAGGCTCTTTCTCGTAAGATCGTCGCATTCCAGGACTTCGTGAACAATCAGACAGAACCCTATGACGACAACGGCCATGGCACACACTGCGCCAGCCTGATCGCCGGCGACCTGGGCATGGGGGTAGCGCCGGGAGCGGAACTTGTGGTGATCAAGGTTATGGACCGGGATGGAGCATGCTATCTATCCGATGCTCTTAAAGCTCTGGACTGGTGCCTGGATAATCGGGATCGCTACGGGATAAAGATCATATCGTTTAGCGTGGGCGGAGAAGGGCCTTCTGATGGAGCATCTCTGCTAGACGAGGCCTGCGACCGGATGGTCGAGGAGGGGCTGACCATGTGTGTCGCCGCTGGAAACTCCGGGCCTTCGCCCTCCTCCATTGTCATGCCCGGTGGCGCAGAGAAGGTGATAACCATTGGGGCCATTGATCGCACCGGATTGATATTCGAACAATCATCACGCGGCCCGACCCTGACCGGAGAGATCAAGCCGGACCTGGTCACCCTGGGAGTTGATGTCCCTTCCGCCCTGGCCGGCTCCAAGAATGGCCTGAGCTCAGTGAGCGGTACATCAATGGCTGTTCCTCAAGTCTCCGGAGCATCAGCTGTTTTGCTGGAGGCGAATCCTGAACTGCAACCAGCAGATATCAAGAGGCTGCTGCTCAAGACCGCAGATGAGCTGGGGCAGGAGGGAAAGGATAACCTCTATGGCTATGGAGCTCTCAACCTGACCCGAGCCCTCAAGAGCATCAACGCCCCGAAAGAGGAGCTTTATCCTCCGGATCTGGTCGATGTAAGGCTGAACCGGGATGAGGCCACAGAAGGCGAGCCGGTGATGGTAGAGGCCCAAGCCTCCGGAGAGATCAAGTCCTTAAACACCAAGATCATCGGGCCGGACAGAAATCTGGAGATTCCCATGGACGACCTGGATGGCAACGGCATATACTCCGCCCGCTGGGAGACGAGCTTCTGGACGGCCGGGGATTATAAGATATCCGTCGATCTGGTGGGTGGATTTGGGGAGATGGAGTCAATAGCCGTCCCTTTCCGTCTGCTGGAGAGGTGATGAGATGACGAGCGATGCCTGGCAGGAGATCGCGCGGTTTGGCAGAAAGGTCGTCTCCTCAGGACTCACAAGCTCTCGATTCGGAAATATCAGCATCTGCCAGGATGGCAGGATATTCATCACCGCTACGGGATCGATGCTCGACGAGCTGGATTCGTCCACGGTGGTGGAGGTCAGCTTAGAGAATCCCTGTGAGATGGATAAGATTGCCAGCATAGAGACCTGCGTTCACCGGGCGATTTACCTGAATACTGGGAAGATGGCCATCATCCATACCCATTCTCCATATGCGGTTGTCCTGTCTATGGTGGAAATGGAGAAGGTGGAGCCAATTGATAGCGAGGGCGTTCTCTTTCTGGGAGAGGTGCCTATAATCGAGGGCAAGCTGGGGACCGATATGCTCGCTAAGGCCGCATCTTTAGCCCTTAAGTCCCATATGGCCTGCATCGCCCGCGGGCATGGCGTATTTGCTGCAGGCGGGACCCTGATGGAGGCCTATACCGCAGCCTGCATGGTGGAGCATAGCTCTCTGGTGAGATATCTGGTGAATTGCTACCCCCAGGGGAAAAATTTATATCTTAACCAACACACTTTTAAATCGAGCGGGTAATCCTAGTTTTTAGAATCCACACTGAACCCCCACTCTCCTACCCGCTCACTTAATAAATTAATAAAAATTGCTTTCTGCGTGGTGCCCACCATTTGCGCCATAAATTATCAAAAGACCTATTAATGTTTGGGTGATACTAGCACATGATGAACTCTTCATTGCAGTTAGGGAAGATCATGGGAATACCGGTGCAGCTGCACTGGTCCTTTCTGCTGGTCATCCTCTACATAGCCTGGGCCTTTGCCTCATTCAGCCAGCAGGTCCTGGGGAGGAGCTATGGCTTTGGCGAGATCGAGCCAGCCGGCCTGAGATGGGCCTACTCTCTGATATTCTCATTGGTCCTCTTCACCTGTGTGGCCCTTCATGAGCTGGGGCACAGCTATATCGCCCTCAAGAATGGAATCGCTATAAGGAGCATCACCCTTTACTTCTTTGGAGGGGTCTCTGCCATGGAGGAGATACCTAGAAATCCCCGCCTGGAGCTCCAAATGGCCTTCGCCGGGCCTGCAGTGAGCGGCATCCTGGGTCTGATGGGAATTCTCCTCGCCACATTGCTGGATGAAGGCAGCCCTCTTGGCATAATGCTCTGGATGCTGGGCCTCTTGAACATCATCCTCATGCTCTTCAATCTGCTGCCCGCTTTTCCCATGGATGGGGGCCGTCTCCTGCGGGCCTGGTTTGCTACCCAGATGCCATACATAAAAGCCACCCAGCGGGCGGCCAGCATTGGAAAGCTCTTCGCGATCATCATGTTCGTCCTCGGCTTATTCTCCTTCAACTTCATCCTCCTCTTTGTGGCCTTCTTCGTCTATGTCGGAGCCTCAGAGGAGGAGAAGGCAACCCAGATCAGCGTGAGCCTGGAGGGTACGAGGGTCATGGATATAATGTCAGATGATGTGCACACCGTCGACCCGGATATGACCCTGCAGGACTTGAAAGAGCATATGTTCGAGGAGAAGCACCGGGGCTATCCTGTCATGTCCGGTGATGAAGTGATCGGTGTGGTGACCCTTTCGGACCTGCAGAGGGTTCCCCAGGTGGATCACGCAGATACCCGAGTGGCTGAGGTTATGACAAGAAAGTTATATGTGATCGGTCCTTCAGAGGAGGCATCTGCTGCGATGATGATGATGAACAAGATGAATATCCGCCGGCTGCCTGTAATGTCTGATGGCCGCCTGGTGGGCATCGTCTCCAGAGAAGACCTGGTCAGGGCCATCGAGCTATGCTCGGGGCAGGACTGAAGAGGTAATCGATTTGGATTTTGATAAGACGGAAGCAAAGGAAGACTGCCCGGAGCCGACATGCAGGATAATAGAGCCTGATGCTGGCGCCGACCTGACTGAGGGCCTCTCCCACGAGATAACCATAGTGGGAACGGCGCATGTCTCAGAGAAAAGCGCTCTGGAAGTGGTCAGAAGGATCGAGGAGACAAGGCCGGACATAGTGGCAGTGGAGCTGTGTCTCTCTCGCTACAAAGCCCTGACCGGACAGGAGGAGAAGTCTGAGATCGAGATCGGCAAGCTGTTGAGTGGCGGAAAGCTCTACGTGTTCCTGGTGCAGTTGCTCCTTGCCTATATGCAGCAGAAGATCGGTCAGGAGATGGGGGTCAAGCCCGGCTCGGAGATGCTGGCGGCGATTAGGGCAGCGCAGAGCACTGGAGCCAGGGTGGCTCTGGTGGACAGGGATGTGGGAATTACCATTCAACGCTTCTGGTCGGCTATGGGATTCTTCGACAAGATTAGGCTGATCGGATCCCTGATCCAGGGGGCCTTGTGGGGGGAGGAAGAGGAGATCGATATCGATAACATCACTCAGGATGATGTCGTATCCCAGATGATAGGCGAGTTTCGCAAGATCTCTCCCGGGGCGGCCAGCGTTCTGGTCGACGAGAGGGATGCATACCTGGCCCGAAATCTGCTCAGCCTCTCCAGGCAAGGCAGGGTGCTGGCAGTGGTGGGGGCTGGCCATAAGGAGGGAATAGAGAGGCATCTTAGCAACCCCGAGGCCATTCCCGCCATAGAGAGCCTGAATGTGAAGGCCAAAAAGAAGATCACCTTTTCCCAGGTATTCGGCGCGGTGGTGACATTGACCATACTGGTGATGATTGCCCTGTTAGTGATCACCGCTCAATCCAGCAGAAGCCTGGTCTTAGCCTTTGCCATATGGTTTGTGATAACAGGCACTCTATCCGCCCTGGGGGTGATCTTGGCCCGAGGCCATCCGCTCTCCGTTTTAACGGCATTCGGCATCGCCTGGATGACCACACTCAATCCATTTGTGGCCGCTGGCTGGTTTGCGGGCATGGTAGAGGCCTGGAAGATCAAGCCCACCGTCTCTGACTTAAAAGAGCTTCCCCAGGCGGAAGGCTTCCGCCAGATGATGAATAACCGCCTCTTCAAGGTATTGCTGGTGGCATCGCTGTCCAATCTCGGCGCCATGGCAGGCACCTTCATCGGGGTCTATGTCATCTGGAAGGTGATGAATTTGATCAATCCGACCGAGCTGCCAGGCATGGTGATAGAAGCTCTGAGCGGAATGATCTAAAATATCAATTGGGAGCAGGCGGTCTCTCCGATATTATACTCACCCCAGCCTCTTTGATCTTATTCTTCCGGGCGACATTAAGGAGCATGGGGGTCAAGCTCTCCACCTGGGACGAGGCAGCCAGAGGGCCGACAAATAGAGGCCGGAGGTTCTTTATATCCATGGTCAAGCTCCTGACCATATCCACTGCCTCTGCATCGTCACCGCATATCAGGACATCGCCTTTCAAAATTCTATCCTTCGCCTGGAGAGCGGCGGCAGGCACGGTGTGAAAAGCGGCGACAACTCTTATCTGGGGAGGGAGGAGCGACTTGGCCTGCAGGGCGGAGCTGCCCTCTGGCGGAGGATTGAAGCGGAAGAACTTGCCATCGTAGCTCATGGGGACTACGGGAGAGATCACAAGCTGGTGGTTGAAGGATGTGGATAGATCATAGGTTACAGATTTCAGATGTTCAGGCGGGACACAGAGAATGACCGCGTCCGCCACCGCTACTGCGCTGGCGTTATCAGTTCCCCATATGTTCCCATTCGCGCCCTCAAGCTGCATAATTGCACTGGCGCTCTCACGGGCCTTATCCTCTTTACGCGAACCGATGATGATCTCATGAGAGCACATCAAGCGCAGGGCAAATCCCGTACCTATGTCACCTGTCCCACCGACAAGAGCAATCTTCATGAGTGACACGTTATCCCGCCCATTATTACATTTTTGGGTCAAGCCATTGGGGGATGAGAATGGATAAGATAGGATCAGGTCGAGAACGGATCATATAAGGATAAAACTGAGCAACTCCGGATTATTTTACTCATGTTATAATACGTAATAAGGGATGGCACGAGATGCGAAAGGGAGTAGCAATGAAGGGGGTAATAAACGTCACCTCGTGCCGCGAATTCCTGCATTATCCTATCATAATGCAGCTATCACTATTACATCTCTTCTCCTTTATTAAGTTTTAGGTGGAAAAAAAGAATATCAATTTTTATAAATTCTCAAATATTGTTCTCTCTCAAAACCTCCTCCAGCTCGGGAAGGGTGGCATTGGTCTTTATGCCAAGGCCGGTGAAATGAGTACGTGAGGCCTGATGACCCAGGGACTTCAACCTCGATATGACATCCTCAATCTTGCCGGGAGTGATTCTGAGCTTCTCACAGATGCAATGATGGTCATAGTACATGGGCACATCCACCTCCTTCGCGCAGGTGCTGAGTATCTTTTTGGCTCTGGGGCCAAGATCCCCCGCTACCAGGGCGCTGGTAATGACATCTGGATCCTGTATTTTGCCCAGCCATAGGGGCCCGGCCAGGGCGGTTCTGGAACGACAGTGGCGGCATATACCCACAGGATGCAACAACCTGAGAGTCTCAAAGCTTCCGCAGCTATTGCAGTGCTCCAAATATCCCAGGGACTGCAATGATCTGTCTGCTGCTTCGGCCCCTTTGACCACTCGAAGGTAGGTGCGCACATAGTGATCGGTGACGTGGGTGAGCAACGGCTCTGTACCCTTGTCCAGCCGGGCCAGCTCGCGCGCCGCCAGTCCAAGAAGGATTCGGGCCCCCATCTCCCGGTGATAGTCGGTGCACAGGGGAACAGCCATATATTTTCGGATGCCGCTTTTCAGATGAGCGCCGCAGAGAGGTGCGGTATCTGTAGCGGTGATGAAGAGGTATGAGCGGGCAGATCTGCTGGCAGCAGAGATATAGGGGGAGGGAGAGCCGAATGGATCCAGGTCTACCGCCTGAAAGTGCTCCTGGTGCATCAGGACATTGGCGTTTTTTTCGCTGACAACGCAGTCCAGCTGATTTCGGGCCACATTCCTTCGCATCACCTGAACCGCCCGGGGATCGAAATCATTGAGAGTCACCTTCTCCGTCCCTGCCTCTGCTGCCACTCTCATCCCCCGAATACCGCTGGCGGAGAGGGCATCAAGATACTCGCTGATGCCCAGGGCTTTGGTCATGGCTACCCCTATATCCCGATTGAGTTGCATCCGGGGATTGAAAAAGGCCCCCGTGGCTTCGAATGTGATTGAGCCTTCCGTATGGAGAGTCATCTAAAAATCATTCACTTCCTGGAAGGGAGAACTGCTCCCATCCAGAGGTTCAGAGTCCTTCCACTGGGGCGGAGAGCTGGGCTGGGGATGGGATATGACCATAACCCCTTCTACCAGCCGGGCCGCAGTCACTGCCTCCTCCTTAGGCTCAACGATGGCATATTTTTCTACCAGTTCCCCTATATCCGCCCGCTCCAGCCTTCCTTCATCGAAGGGACGGATCGAAGGCATGCGGTCGGATGAGCTGGATTCCGGTCCGGGAAGGGAGTAGGGCACATCTCCTATGCCGTCCTTGTTCTCATCTTCACCCTTATAATCGCTATAATAGTTGCCCAGAGTGGTATTCCAGATATTGCAGCTCTGGTTCTCATAGGCATTGATGTTATTAAACTGAAAATTATTTCCAAATATGAGGTTATTCCGGTTCTCATTCATCCTTATGCCGTGCTTGTTCTCAGCGGCATTATTGGCATAGACGGCATTGAACTGGCAGCCTTTGGAGATCTCCAGGCCATTGTAGTTGCCCCGGGCAACATTTCCTATGACCATGTTATGGCAGCTGTTCTCCTGCAAAGACAAGCCGATGCCAAATCCATCGATGATCTCACCTCTGCTATTGTCGATTAGGAGGTTGTCGGTGATGTTATTGTAGCTGGACCAGTTCGTCACCAGAATGCCGTAATAGTTATGGTCGAGCTGGTTTCTCCTCACCTGATTGAATGAGGCATTCCACAGGGAAAGGCCGAAGGTGCACTCCGATATCAGATTATCATCCATCTCTGCCCATTTCCCCTCTCTTAAGAGGATGCCAATATTTGAGTTTCTTATGATGCTGTTGTTCTTTACCACTATTTCTCTTGACTGCTCTATATCCAGCCCATATTTTTTGCAGTTCACTATGCTGCATCCTGAGACATTAAGGCCCCTTCCACCATGAAGGAATAGGCCCGTATCGCAGCCATCCAATGTGGAATCCTGGAGGGTAATCCCCTCTGCATCCAGGGCATAAATCCCGGCCTGGGCTCCGTAAATGCTGCTGTTTTTAATGGCGAGGTCGCTGCCCTCAACTACTACTGCCGAGTTGGGCATATCCAGGCGCTGGCCCCTGGCAGCCTCGCGGTTTTCCATATAGTATTCGAACTTGGCGGTGGTGTCCTTTCCCACTCCGTAGATCTCGAAGCCATCGATTGTCACCCCATCGCTCTTCACCACTACCGCCGGATTCTGCTGGGTAGCATTCAACACTGGTCTGCCCTCGCCGATCAAGGTCAATGGCCTGTCAATGGTGATGGAAATATATGTCCCCGGGCCGACTGCAATGATATCCCCCGCCTGAGCGGAGTTTATCGCCGACTGGATGTCCTGGCCAGCTTGAATACGATCGGCAGAGGCTGGGCTGAACAGGAGAGAATGGAACAGCAACAGAGCAAGAAGGCCCGTCCACGCCTTCCCCCCTTTGCAGATTTTAATGTCTGAAATGGCGCATGCCCGTGAAGACCATGGCCATATCATGCTCATTGGCGGCATCAATCACCTCAGAGTCCCGAATGGATCCGCCGGGATGAATCACTGCGGTCGCTCCTGCCAGGAAGGCCTGATCCAGGCCGTCCCGGAAGGGGAAGAAGGAATCTGTGGCAGCAACAGTTCCGTTCGTGGACAGGCCGTGCTCCTCCGCCTTCTCTGCCCCAAAGCGGGCGGAGTCCACCCGGCTAACCTGGCCGGATCCTATGCCGATGGTCTGATTCTCAGTGGTGTAGACCAGGGCATTGGACTTGACATACTTGGCTATCTTCCAGGCAAAACGGAGGGCCCGGGCCTCAGAGTCTGTGGGGGCTCTTCTGGTCACCACCCTCCACTCCTTGATGTCGCCGGTATCAAAATCCTGCAGCATCATACCCCCGAATATGGTCTTTTTGTAGTATCCCCGATACAGTTCGCCCTTTCTTTGCAGCAGGTCTCCTATGTCCAGGATCCTGCGGTTGGGCTTCTTCTCCGTGAGGAGCCGCAAGGCCTCTGCCTCGTAACCCGGAGCGAGAAGAACCTCAACGAAGCTGTCCCCTATGCACTGGGCCGTCTTCACGTCCACCATCCTGTTGAAACCTATCACCCCTCCGAATGCAGACTTGGGATCAGTGGCAAAGGAGAGTCGGAAGGCCTCATCAAGGCTTGCGCCATAGGCCACGCCGCAGGGATTGGCATGCTTTACAATGACTGAGAGGGGCCTATTGCAGGCTTCTCCATCGTACTCCGAGAGGTCGATGAGCATCTCCAAAACCGTTTCCGCATCGACCATATTATTGTAGGACATCTCCCGACCATTCAGCTTCCGGGCGGCGGGCAGCCCCAGACCCTGGTCATTTGTGTAAAGAGCAGCCCTTTGATGCCAGTTCTCTCCATAGCGCAGGTCCTGCACCTTCTCATAGGCAGACGCTACGTAATTTGGCAGGCCGTCTGCTTCAGGCTGAAGGCTGGCCAGCCTCTGGATATCCTTCTGCAGGCACCGGTACAGCACCTGAGCCTCCAGCATGTCTCTCGTCTTCTGGGAGAGGTCGCCCGTACTCCTGATCTCCTCCAAGACGGAGGGGCAATTCGAGTTATGCAATAGCACCGCACAGCCTCTTTCCATCGCCTGCCTGATGAGGGCAGAGCCATTCGAGGTATCCGCATAGTCCTGATCGCATACCAGGAGACAATCCTCTTTATGATCTTGGGGAGAAAAGCATTCGCACATCTGCAGGCCAAGCTGCTCTAAGCCCGAGGAAATGGAGCAATCAATGTGGTCCTTGCCTGCCAGTACGACGACCTGTTTGATCTTCATCGAACCTCTCCCCCTTCATCGCTAACGGTATTTTAACCTTTTCCCATTAACACAGGAACACCCCTGCAATGTCCTCCCATCAGCAGATTGTGATCGACAATATTTAAACTCCCAGAGCATTATAAAGAGCATGGACTATGCTGAGGCACTCGATTCTCATCCTCTGGGATGTATCATCCGCTTTGAAGTGGTGCCTGGCTCATCCCGGCTGGCCGTTCCTTCGGGCTTCAATCCCTGGAGGAGGTCTTTAGAAGCCCGGCTGACTGAAAAGCCATCTCGAGGCAGGGCAAACCGCCAGCTGGTCGAGGAGCTGGCGAGGACATTGGGCGTGGCCGAATCCGGAATCGAGGTGATTAAAGGAGAGAAGAGCGGGCGAAAGCTTCTGCTGGTTAAGGGAATAGAGAAGGATAGAGCGGTCTTAATCCTCAAGCCTCTGCTGAATCAACAGAGAGGAAGATGAAATGAAGGGATCGGTCAGGGACAGAGGGCGAGAGGAGTGCAAGGATAAGGGGACCTATGATCTGGAAGCCTTAGAAGAGCTGCTAGCTGCCCTGGTCGAGGCATCGGGCCAGGGGGCGGCGACTATCGTTGAGGGCAGGCGGGATGAACTGGCCCTGCGCGCCCTGGGCCTGACCGGGCCGGTGATCATGGCCTCGCGCCGATCGGCCCTCGACCTGGCCGAGGATGCTGCCCGGAGCTACCGGGAGATCATCCTACTCACCGATTGGGATCGCAAAGGGGATGAGATGGCCAGGACCATCGAGCAGCATCTGTGGTCGGTGGGTTCCCGTCCCGATGGGGAGATCCGCTCTCGCATCAAGAAGCTGGTCCGAAAGGAGATTAAGGACGTGGAAAGCCTGCATCGTTACATGGAAAGGATGAGGTATCTGTATGGCCCTTAGAATTGCAGTCACTGGCAGCCCAGGCGTCGGCAAATCAACTCTGGTGGCAAAGGTGACCTCCGGGACGAAATTGAGAGTTGGCGGGGTGCTGGCCAGAGACAGGCGCTACAAGGATCGGCGAACTGGCTTTGAGCTTTTGGACCTATCCACCGGAATGGTGGGGATACTGGCCGACGAGTCCGGGGACGGTCCGCAGCTGGGAAAGTACCGGGTCCATCTGGATGACCTGGACCTGATAGGAGCGCAGGCGGTGGAAAACGCTCTTGGCTGCGATTTGATAGTGGTGGATGAGGTGGGTCCCATGGAGCTTTCCAGTCACAGGTTCGTCCTTGCGGTGGAGAAGGCCATTGCCTCACCCAAGCCCATGCTGGTGGTGCTGCACCAGTGGTCCAACCACCGCCTGGCAAAGAAGATCCGGGGATCCTTCCGGGTATTGACAGTAACCAGGGAAAACAGGGATTCTCTGGCCGATGAGATTGCCAAGGCCCTGAAATCGGGGTGATGCTGCCAAGATCAAAATCCCGCCGTCTGGATCAGCTCAACCCCAGATCGCGGGCGATGCGAGCAGCCTCTTCTGCCTCTTGATCGCGATGCAATGATCGGTAGGCTACTGCCAAATTCTTCCAGGCAACTGCATACTCAGGATCGATCTCGATCGCTTTCCGGAAGCATACCACCGCCGCCTCCTGTCGGCCAAGGGCTGATAAGGAGACTCCTTTGTTATTCCAGGGATAGATGTCGAAAGGATCGATCATTATCGCCTCCTCATAACTCTCTATGGCCTCCTCATGCCGGTGCAGGTTGTCTAAGGCAGCTCCTCGATTGTTCCAGGCCCTCCTCCCGTCCGGTCCAAGGGGGTTCAGCTCGATGGCCCGGGCATAGCTCTCCACCGCCTCCTCGAACCGGCCGAGGATGTGAAGGGCAAAGCCTCTGACAATCCAGGTCCGTGGATTATCAGGATCGATGGCCAGAGCCTTCTGGCATGATTTAAGGGCATCAGCGCCACGATCAAGCTGGTTTAGTGCCACTGCATGGTTTCTCCAGGCATCCGCGCTCTCAGGATTCAGGGAGAGGGCCTTCTCCAGGGCACACACTGCCTCTTCATTACGGCCAAGCTTGCGCAGAGCTACACCTTTCCAGTAATGATGCTCAAATCCTTCCGTTCCCTTCTCTGATCGCTCCCAGGCAGCGACCGCTTCCTCGTAATCTCCCCGCAGATAGAGGCTCTCTCCGCTTGATCCATCATCCTCTGTCATAGCACCGCCAAATCCATTGCGCTATATCCATATCCCTATTTCTCCGTGAACTACCGCGTCCTGAAGGGCGCGGCTTCCCACTTCATCGCCAAAGCTTGCATCACTGATATGTGATGTAGCGGTTTTGGCTTTATGGGCGCTGGGGGCTGTTCCATCCCTGTGATGATTATGTTCCTGGAAGCATTGTAGTCTCGATCACACGAGAATCCGCAATAAGGGTACTCATGTACTCGTACCGACAGATCTTTCGTTACGATGCTTCCACAAGCTGAACACTTTTGAGAGCCACCTATAAGCATCCAAATTCTCCGCTAACTTCCATTGAGTTATCTTGTTCGGGAAGATGGGATATTTGTAGCTTACAATCATACTTTCTCCATTTGAAGATTCTACAGTGCTGGGGCGCAGG
>NZ_DAIK01000045.1:0-1621 GCF_002496085.1 Methanosaeta sp. UBA458
GGAATATCTCTCCCGGACCAGGCTTCCAGTGAACATATCGTTCAGCGGGGGGAAAGACAGCCTGGCCTCGCTCATTCTGGCCAGAAAGCTGATGCCCAGAATTGATGTCCTCTTTATCAATACGGGCTTGGAGTTTCCCGAGACCGTGGAGTATGTGCAAAAGCTCTGCTCAAACAATAAGCTCAGGCTGCATGAGATCAGAGGGGATAGCGACTTTTTCAAGCAGGCTGAGAGCTTCGGCCCTCCTGCCAAAGACTATCGCTGGTGCTGCAAAACCAATAAGCTTGGACCGATGACCTCCTTTTTGGCCGGGCAATATCCCAGAGGGTGCGTGACCATTGAGGGACGCAGAGTCTACGAGTCCTTCAATCGCTCCTCCATAAAGGCAGTGGAGAGGAACCCCTATGTTCCCGGCCAGACCATGCTCTCACCCATCCGCAACTGGAGAGCCCTGGAGGTCATGCTCTACATCCACTGGAATGGTGAGGTGCCCAACCCTCTTTATGATGAGGACTATGAACGAATAGGCTGCTGGCTCTGCCCGGCATCTCTGCAGTCTGAATTCTCCCGCCTAAAAGAGAGCCACCCCAATCTCTACAGCCGCTGGAACTCCTTCCTCCATGATTGGAGAGGAAAGAACGATCTTGATGAGAGATATGTCGATTGGGGATTTTGGCGTTGGCGAAAGCATCCTCCCAAGATCACCGAGATGGCCGACTCTTATGGTATCGGTCTAACTTCTCAGGGCAGCATGAAAAAGGAGATCTCCCTTCAGGCGGTGAGGGGCAGATCCCCATGTGGCCTGGAGTATTCCATTGAGGCCATCTTGAACTCACCCCAGAATCATCCTTTCTCCAGTGTGGCCAATGCTCTGGGTATGCTGGGTGAGGCGAAGTATGAGGAGGATATGGGAGCCGCATTGCTGAAGACTGATAAAGGAAGGGCAACGGTCTTTGCTAACGGCCATATCATGATCATCGCCGGAAGAGAGGAGGCGGAAGAGCTTCTGCAGAAGGTGGTGGAAGTCATACTTCGGGCGCAGATGTGCACTAAATGCGGAATCTGCATTAGAAACTGCAGCAGAGGGGCGATCACCCTGGAAGATACCATTGTTGTAAACCAGGAGAGGTGCAATCATTGCGGGAAATGCGACCGGGGATGCATAGCAATAGATGAGGCGAAGAAGATCTGGAAAGGCTTGGATGCCAGCTGAGGCTGGGCGCAGGTGCGGATCAATCGAGATCTCGATGAAAGGGTTGCCGGGCCAAGCGCATGCTGAGAGGAAAGATCTGCGAAAAGGCTGCCAGGTCTATATCTTCATGGGCTTCTTCTGCCAGTAGATTTAAATATTCGATTAATAGCAAGAATACCACACTGAGGAATCAGAATGGTATCCGGAACAGTAAAATTCTTCAATAGAACCAAGAGATTTGGATTCATTGCAGGCGACGACGGTAAGGATTATTTCGTTCATGCAACCGGCCTCATGCCGGATGTCACCATAACTGAGGGTGACAAGGTCAGCTTCGAGGTAGTTGAAGGCGAGAAAGGCCCCAAGGCAGACAGAGTCACAAAAGAGTAATCCAAAATTATCGCGCACATCTCATAAAAGCACATTTTC
>NZ_DAIK01000045.1:1801-3876 GCF_002496085.1 Methanosaeta sp. UBA458
TCCAGACTGATGGATGAAAGGAGAATAGCAATCATTCGCTCTTTGGCCAGACAGAATCAGCTGACCGCCGAGATCGAGGAGAAGCTATCGAAGGCTGTAAGCTTGGCGGAGCTGGAGGACATCTATCTTCCCTTCCGGCCCAAGAGACGAACCCGGGCTATGGTGGCCAAAGAGCGCGGCCTGGAGACCCTGGCCCGGATCATCCTCGCTCAGGATGAGAGAGAACGCGATCCTGAAGAGGAGGCTGCCCTCTATATCGATCCCGAAAAGGGCGTATCATCGGTCTATGAGGCTATCCAGGGGGCTATGGACATAATAGCCGAATGTATCAGCGAGGATATTAGGGCCCGATCTGAATTGAGATCCCTCTTCTGGTCCGCGGGCGTCCTCGAGAGCCGGGCGAAGGCCGGGAATGCTCATCCGGAGGAGGGCAAGTTCAGGGACTATCTGGAGCTTTCCGAGCCCATTGCCCGCATGAGTTCCCACCGTCTGCTGGCCGCCCTCCGAGGGGCCAAGAGGGGGGTGTTCAGCTTGCGCCTGGCGGTGAACGAAGATGACGCCCTGGCGGTCTTGGAGGAGATATTCATTAAGGGGGACGGCCCGGCATCCGGCATGGTCATGGCTGCCGCCCAGGACTCTTTTCGCAGGCTTCTTGCCCCGTCCCTTGAGACGGAGACGATATCTATAGCCCGTCAGCGGGCGGAGGAGAAGGCGATAGAGATCTTTGCCGATAACCTCCGCCAGCTTCTCTTAGAGCCACCCCTGGGCAGAAGATGCGTCCTGGCGGTAGATCCGGGTTTTCGCACCGGCTGCAAGCTGGTGGTTCTCGACCCACTGGGCCGGCTGATCAAGAGCGATGTGATATACCCTCATGAGCCTCATAATAAGACCCGAGAGGCGGGATCAAAGGTGGCCAGGATCTGCCAGGAAAATGATGTGGAGGTGATCGCAGTGGGCAATGGCACTGCTGGTAGGGAGACGGAATCATTTCTGCGCAGGCTCAATCTGCCTCGAAGCATATCGATAGTTCCTGTCAATGAGTCGGGAGCCTCAGTCTATTCCACCTCTGCAAGAGCGCGGAGCGAGTTTCCAGATCAGGATGCCACGGTGCGTGGTGCTGTCTCCATAGGCAGGCGACTGCAGGATCCTCTGGCAGAGCTGGTCAAGATCGAGCCCCAGGCTATTGGTGTCGGCCAGTACCAGCATGACGTGGACCCATCAAGCCTTGGCCGCTCTTTAGACGATGTGGTTGCGGCCTGCGTGAATCAGGTGGGCGTGGATGTCAATGCCGCGAGCATTGAGCTTTTGGCCCGGGTCTCCGGCCTGGGGCCGAAGCTGGCAGAGGCAGTGGTGAGATACAGAAATGAGCACGGACCATTCCGCTCCCGCCGGGATCTGCTGGCTGTCCCCCGCCTGGGGCCGAAGGCCTTCGAGCAGGCGGCGGGATTTCTGCGCATTCACGATGGGGACAATCCGCTGGATCGCACGGCCGTGCATCCCGAGAGATATCCGATTGTGGAGAGAATGGCAAAGGATCTCGGGGTCTCTATCAGCGAGCTGGTGGAGAACGAGAGGCTTTTGTCGGGACTGAGTCTGGAGGACTACATGAACCAGGAGGAGGGCGTCGGCCTCTGCACCCTTCAGGACATATTAAATGAGCTCTTCCGGCCGGGGAGAGATCCGCGCCGGGAGTACGAGGCCTTCAGCTTTGCCCCGGGCATAAACGAGATCGGCGACCTGCTGGTGGGAATGAGCGTTCCCGGCATTGTGACCAATGTCACATCCTTTGGAGCTTTCGTGGATGTGGGTGTGCATCAGGATGGCCTGGTGCACAAAAGCGAGCTTGCCAAAAGTTATGTCCCGGTGCCGGGGGACGTGGTGAGGGTTCGGCAGAAGGTCATGGTGAAGGTACTGGATGTGGACCTGGAGAGAAAGAGGATATCCCTTTCCATGAAATGATAAATCTGGCAAAAAGGAAGAGGCTCCTCGTTATTTGCATGGGTGAACTGAATCGCAAATTCTCTGCGTCTCCATGCCTATGTGGTGAACCGCTATGCTCTGACCCAACCACAAAG
>NZ_DAIK01000070.1:0-2546 GCF_002496085.1 Methanosaeta sp. UBA458
TTTAGGGCGGGGAGCAGTCACTCTGCTACCTCAACCATCGTCTCCCCATTCTCGTTCACATAGATCCGGACATCCCTCCCCAAAACTCTCTTATGGAAGAGACGGGGCGCATTTCGCCGCAGTTGGACCAGTATGTCCATCGATGTCACATGCAGCCTGATACCCATTTCATCGGCAGCTGCAAAGATCATCCTGGGGATCTCGAAGACATCCGTTCCGCCCTTTACGAATAAGGAAATCGGAGCGCGAATCATCATCCACTGCTGAACGGTCCTCTGCGCCCGAGCAATGTTCTGGTGAGCCCTCTTCTCCAGAATGCTGATATTGGAGCGGGTAGTCCCCAGCCGATCGGCCACATCCTGCTGAGAGAGGCCCTGATGGCGCATCTGCAGCACCTCAAGCTGCCTTTTGGTCAGAAAGGAATAGGAGGATCCTTCCGCATCCATTTCCAATCTTTCCGAATCACCCATCTCTGCCGCTCCTTCTTCTTCAAAAATCATCTTTATCATCTCATAAATTGGAGGTATAAAAAGATAAATTCATCCCTTTTATCCTTTGATATAAAATCACTGGGATCAATTGTCCCGCCATGTCCCGCAGGAGGTAATCGACAGCTGCGTCCTTCTTGATATCCTGCAGAAGGGCCGCTCCCCAGAGGCTTCTCGATTCCTGGACCAGCATTATATGGCAATAATGGACACTTCACGCCGATAAGGGATATCTTTATCATTTATCGCTCACTAGCAGGGGCACTATGTCTCTGGATGAGGTTATGGTCACAAAGGCCATTGTTGAAGGCTATCTAGAGAGCTTTCTGGAGAATACAGAGGTAGAGGCAGCATTAGTGGGCGCGGGGCCCGCCAATCTGGTAGCGGCCAAGCGTTTGGCTGAGGCAAATATCAAGACAGTGCTCTTTGAGAAAAGGCTCTCCGTCGGTGGTGGTCTATGGGGCGGCGGCATGATGTTTCCCAGGATCGTAGTACAGCAGGCGGCAACTCGCATACTTGAGGAGTATGGCATTCGGTATCATGAGCACTGCAAGGGGTACTATGTCGCAAATTCAATCGAGACTGTGGCCAAGCTGACGGCTGGCGCAATTGATGCAGGCGCACAGATCGTCAATCTGGTTACAGTCGAGGATGTAATGATTCGTGAGCAGGATCGCGTGGTGGGCCTGGTCATAAACTGGACTGCAGCAGAGATGGCTCAGATCCACGTTGATCCCCTCTGCATTCGAGCCAGGTATGTCATCGACGGCACAGGCCATGAGGCATCGGTCTGCCGGGTGGTGGCACGCAAAATTCCGGGAGCGATCATCGGCATAGATGGGGTAAAGGGCGAGAAGCCCATGTGGGCAGAAGTGGGTGAGAGGACCGTGGTGGAGATGACACAAGAAGTCTACCCTGGCCTGGTTGTGGCAGGCATGGCTGCTGCTGCCGTCTGCGGCGGCCCAAGAATGGGACCCATTTTTGGAGGCATGCTCCTATCAGGAGAAAAAGCGGCAAGAATCGTCATCGGGAATCTGAAGAAATAATCTAAGATCCTCTCCCACAGGAAGCTCCAAAATCTTGATTAAGCTGAATAGAGCTTCATCTGATGATGTTAAAGAATAGATCCATCCTCGTCACCGGAGGTGCAGGCTTCATCGGCAGTCACCTGGTGGAAAGGCTGCTTTTGGATAATGAGGTGACAGTGCTGGATAACTTCAGTTCAGGAAGAATCGAGTTCCTCGAGCCTTATCGGGATATTGCGGATTTTCATCTCCTTACTGGAGACCTCATGAATCCCAAAATGCTGGATCGGGCAGTATCCGGAAAGGACTTCATCTTCCACCTGGCCGCCAATCCCGATGTGAAGCTGGGGGCAGAGAACACTCATGTTCATCTGGAGCAGAATGTGCTGGCAACCTACAATCTCCTGGAGGCTATGAGAAAAAATGACGTGCGCCAGATGGCATTCACCTCCACCTCCACCGTCTACGGCGAGGCGGCTGAGGTCCCCACTCCCGAGGACTACGGCCCGCTTCTACCAATCTCCCTCTATGGGGCTTCCAAGCTCTCCTGCGAGGCGCTGATCTCCTCTTACTGCCATACCTTCCAGATGCAGTCCTGGATCTACCGGTTTGCCAATATCGTGGGCGAGCGGGGGACACATGGAGTCCTGGTGGACTTCATCAGAAAGCTGCGAGAGAATCCCGGAAAACTGGAGATCCTGGGCTCAGGAAAGCAACGCAAGTCCTACCTGGAGGTGAAAGATTGCGTCCGGGCCATGATTCATGCAGTCGAGCATTCCACGGGCGAGGTCAATGTCTTCAACATAGGATCCGAGGACTCGGTGGACGTCACCGAGATTGCAGATATCGTGGTCGGGCAGATGGGCCTTGATGGGGTCGAGTATAACTACACCGGTGGAATCGATGGCCGGGGCTGGAGGGGGGATGTAAAACTGATGCTTCTCTCCATTGAGAAGATCAAAATGCTGGGCTGGAGTCCAGAGCTGGGATCGGCCAGGGCTCTGGAAGTGGCGGTGAAGGCGCTTCTAAAGGA
>NZ_DAIK01000037.1:0-13982 GCF_002496085.1 Methanosaeta sp. UBA458
TTAGGGCGGGGAGCAGTCACTTTACCGCTTCTGCGTACTTGCTGGAAAACTCATCGCACTGATCTATTATTCTGGACGTGGCCTCTTTCAGAGCAATAATGGGATCGGCCCCATTGGTTACGAGGCGGAAGACGGGGTTGTCCATTACCGGAAACTTTGTGTCATATGTTGCCATGAGGACTCTCTTGTCCTTCAACAGCTCCGTTCGGAGCAAGTTGAGAATGGTATGACCCTCTCCCACGAACTCAATGACTGCCTCATTCTCGGTCTTGGATATTATCTTCAGGTTCATCTACACTACCCCCAGCCCATAGGCGGAGCTCATCTTTCGCGTCTCGTTGTTGCCGCAATTGGGGCAGATGAGCTTTCCCTCCTTTCGCATCAAGCCGGTAAGACAGCGGTTGCAGTAAGCCTTTATCACTCCCAGATCCTCGTCTCCAGTCGAGAGCCTCATCTGCCGCTCATCGACGATCTTTGCCTTGAGGATGTCGCGCATGGAAAAGAGCGAGCGCAGATCCTTGACATAAGAGTTCTTCACATTGGATATGTGAATGGTGGCCTCCTCATCTGAGATTGGCCGGTCCTCGTAGCCTTTCTTGAAGGCCAGGGATACTATCACCAGGCTGTCTTTGAGATCGATTACCTCGCCCACTACTATATCGCCGTGGTTAAGCTTGACTGGGGCGTTGGTCTTGGGTATGACACTGGCAGACCTGGTCTTGGGATCGACCTTAACCAGGCCGGCAGTGGTGGCAAATATCATTCCTTCCCTGGCATAGGTGTAGTCTCCAGGAACGAACTCCTCCAAAGATCCCACCGTATCGCCGGGAAGCACAAAGCTATCTTCCATCATTTATTCCTCTGTAAATTCAATATACGGCTCGAGAATCGCCGCATCATTTCCGTCTCTTTTTTCATCGCTATGGCTCAATTAGAAATTACTAGTATCTAAAGCCTGGTATAAAGGCTTGGTCTCAAAAGCTTGGCTCCTCTAGGAATGCTGGCAGGTTATTCTGTATAGCTCAACCTCAATGACCTTGATGTCCTTGCTGTGAAACTCGAAGCATCTCTTCAAAGGAAATGGGATGCAATAGACCTCCTGCACCACATTGGGAAATATATATTTTTTAATGAAATCATGGCTTCCCCGGTTGTGCAGAGTATAAATATTCCGAGCGATCCTCTGAGCAGTGGAGAGGAAAGCGCGATCTCCCTCGCTGGCCTTCTGAGCTCCAAAGGGGGGATTCATGATCACTGTATCTATGCCTTCAAGCTCCAGCTTTCTCACGTCCGCCCGGATGAAGTCTACATCCACGCCCAGATTTTCTGCATTTTTTCTCGCCGTGGCCAGGGCATCTTTATCGATCTCCACTCCTACCGCCCTTGCACCCATGAGCGCCGCGCCGATGGCAAGAACGCCCGTCCCACATCCCAGGTCGCATACCGTACCCAGATCATTGCGCAGAGCAGCTAAGAAGAGAATCTCCGCCGCCACTGAGGCGGGCGTTGCATACTGCTCTCTAATAAATGAGGGCTCGGAAAAGCCCTCCAGTCGTTCCAGGGTCATCTCAAGCTGCTTCTTTTTCATCTCGATAGAGGATTCCCGCTCAGCCTATATCAAATATAGCACCGCCTCAACCGCCAAGAGAATGATCACCAGCACGCTCATGGCCTTGATCAGCATTACCGCCTTTTCCTGGCTGAATAGACCGCTGCCATAGCTGGAGGTTGATTCCTTAAACTCCGGTACTGCCTCGCGAAAGTCTGGACCAGAATCCTCAAGCCCTCTCTCCGGCCACTCCCCCCCCTGCATTCCGCCAAGATCATGGCGGTTTAGCTCTTCTATCAGCCCAGTATCTATGACCCCCTCGATCTTTTCGATATCATCCTCTGGCTTCTCCAGGTGGTCAAAGCCCTTGGATCCATAAAATTGTGCCTGCCTCCAGGAATTAAAGCCAATTGGATTTTCTTTCTTGCAGGGAGTACTAGCCATGACAGGAACAAGCCAGCTGTCTTCTGGATGCATTATCTCTGAGACATATAGCTCAGAGGGCTCCACGGTGCCGTCAGTCAAAATCATGTTCCTGGCCCGCGCCCCATCCTCTGAGATCTCCAGATCCGGCAGCCCATCGAAATCCTCTTCCAGATCGGACTCGATCAGTTCATCCATCCCATCGATGATATCTGGCTGTATCCTCTTCTCACTGGAAATCAGATTCAGCGATTCATCCCAGGTGAGAACCTCCCGGGTATCATCTATCAGCTCCAGCAGGCTGTTGGCCATGGCCCCAGCGATTAGCAGTAACGCATCTTTCTCCGGACCGAAGCCCAACTCATTGCGGCGCGGCCCCTCCTCGCTGGCAGTGTCATCCCCTACCATCTGCCCTTCCAGTATCGCTGCTGCCTCGATCAATCTGCGGGCATCTCTCTCTTTTGGATCCTTTTCCAGAGATGAAAGGTGCTTTCCAGAGTGGCGCAGGTCCCCCGCAGCTGCGTGGAGCTTAGCTATCGGATCTTCAGTCTTTCTCTCAGCAGTCATGCTTGCCTTGAGGTTCTCCAGAGCGGAGACGAAGCTGGTGTCGACAATCGTGGCATTGCATTCCCTGGCACCTGCCAGCAGATGCTCGATTGAGCTGCTGACTGCCTTTGCCAATCGCCAGGGCTCGTCTCCCAGCAGGCCTATCGACCTTGCCTCTCTCATCCCGGATACGGCCTTCGCCAGACCTCTGATTCCGGCCTTTTTAGTCTCAGCTGCATTCTCTGCAGCCATATCCAGCGATGACAGAGCCTTCTGTGCAATTTCCACTGCCTCCTGGTCAGAGGTGTATCCGGATATCCTGGCAAGATAGGACCGACATTTAGCAATCTCTGACTTTGTTTTTATATCCGCCTGCATCTTGGGAAGAGAGGAAGCTAGCTCTAGGAAGCGATCTGATGCCCGGCCGAAATTCTTGGATGCCTCTTGCCTTTGCAGGCGGCCTGAGCCCAGACCCAGGTCCTCATTATCCTCTGCCTCTTCCAAAGAGCCCTTTGCCAGGGTGCTGTAAGCCGCGGCCAGTGAGGACAGAGCATTCTGATAACCAGGTTGGGCATTGCGGCTTATGAGATGGATGGCCTTTTCCAAAGATTCGCGAGCAGAAGATGCATCTCCCTTCTCTAGCTGCATCCGTCCCATATTAGAGAGGACGATCCCCTTGCTTTGGGTCTGGCCATACTCTTCGAACAGGTCGAGGCTCTGGCTGAAGTAGCTCTTAGCGCTATCCCAGTCGTATCTGTCGCTGGCAATCCGTCCCATCCTATCCATAATCCAGGCAGCGCTCTTCTTGTCGCCGAGCCTCTGGAAATCCTCGAGGCTTTTCTCAAAGTATCGAGTTGCCAGATCCCTCTCTCCCATGTCCGCATAGATCCTTCCAAGGCTCCCAGTCATCTGGGCAATGCCGAGATCATCACCCTGTTCCTCAAAGGTCTTCAGACTGCGGTAGCAGTACTCTATGGCCCGATCCCAATCCCGGTTCTGACGGTAGGCAGATCCCAGGTTTCCCAGGACATGGGCAAGGCCTAGGAGATCCTCTGATTTTTCAAAGCAACAAGCGGATTTTTTGTAGTAGAAGGCTGCTCGGGCCAAATCTCCCTGGCGGGCATAGGCTTGACCGAGATTGTTTTGAAGAACCGGCCTCAAAACCGGATCGCTGCAGAGAGATAAGGCCCGGTTATAAGCGCTTATGGCAAGGGAATATAATCCGGTGCTGCGACAGATATCGCCCAGCCGCTTGATCTCGTAGATATCCTCAAGGCAGCCGGAAAGCTGGCGACAGATATCCTCATCGATCTCGCCATTCTTGGCGCTTTCCAGCAGCTTGGCGGTCAGCTCCGGGCAACTCCCCTCGATAGCCTTGCTGCTGATCTTTTGCAGGCCATCCCCTCCCTTGGAAAACGATTCATAGATCTCCTGGAGAACGACTAATTGATCCATGGATTATAAGATAACTTATATCTTTATATAGTTTTTGAATAGATCAAATTTTGCCATTTCTATTGACTGATTTTAAGACTACTGATTAATTGGAAAAATTTGATAAATTGAGTAATTATTTCAGCCAAATCTGACTAGTATTATTAAGATAGTAATAATTGGTGCCTCCCTTTGAAAATCCAGAATCGAAAAAAATTTTCCTCCAAATCAAGGATTATCATCCGAAATCCTTTTGAAGAAGCCTTTTATACCTTGATCCAGGAGCAATTTTGGAGATCGGCTAGAATGGAGTTTACAGCGCAGGAAAGGTATGAATTTAAGCGTCTTCTTGACGGCCTCCGGAGCAAGAAGGGCAGGGGCACAGAGCTCATTTCCCTGTATATCCCTCCTGATAAGCAGATATCTGATGTTACCAGTCAGTTGCGGGAGGAATACGGGCAAGCATCCAATATAAAGTCGAGAGTGACAAGGCTTAGCGTCCAGGGCTCCCTCGAGTCAGCCATGTCCAGGCTCAAGCTCATACCAAAACCTCCGGAGAATGGCGTCGTCCTATTTATCGGTAGCGTGGACATAGGGGCCAATCGCACAGAGCTCTTCAGCGCAGCTTTAGAGCCGCCTGATCCCATAGTAACCTACAGATATCACTGCGACTCCTCCTTTTATCTCGAGCCTTTGGAGGAGATGCTGGCAGACAAGAGGACCTTTGGTCTCATCGTCCTGGACAGGCGCGAGGCTGCAATTGGCCTATTGAAAGGGAAATATATCGAGTCCCTCAAGACCCTGACATCTACCGTTCCAGGCAAGCAGAGAAAGGGCGGCCAGTCCAGCCACAGGTTCCAGCAGCTTCGTCTGATTGCCATTCACGATTTCTATAAAAGAATAGGTGAGTCGGCCAATGACGCATTTCTGCCCATTGATCCCAAGGACCTTGAAGGAATCCTGATCGGTGGGCCTTCTCCCACCAAAGAGGAGTTTGTGGAAGGAGGCTTTCTGCACCATGAGCTGCAGCGAAAGGTCCTGGCGGCGTTGGATGTCTCCTACACCGATGAGTCAGGTCTGTATGAGCTGGTGGATACTGCTCAAGAGCAGCTCGCGGACCTGGAGGTCACCCAGGATAAAGAGATAATGCGCCGGTTCATGAAGGAGCTGGTATCAGATAAAGGCCTGGCGGCATACGGGGAAAAGGAGGTCCGCCACAACCTGGAGCTTGGGGCGGTTGATGTTCTTCTCCTATCCGAGGACCTCAGAAAGACCAGGGCCAAGATCGTTTGCACCAATCGCAGTTGCGACTATACCGACAGCCAGACCAGGAGTGGCTCATCTGAGCCGGTAGGAACCTGCTTGAAATGCTCCAGCCCGCTGACCATTGAGGAAGAGGTGGATATAGTGTCCGACCTGTCCAAGCTGGCAGAGCTGAGCGGGGCAGAGGTCAAGATCATCTCTACTGAATTTGAGGAAGGAGCACAGCTCTTCCGGGCCTTTGGCGGCATAGCTGCTATCCTCAGATACAAGACCAGCCACATCTAGGGGCGATGAGAACGATCGAGGTCACAGTCTATTCAGCCGTTCAGCTTACGGAAAGGGTTGATAGGGTAGTCTTGGCGATTGAGAACATCTTTCCCGGTCTGATAATGGACATTCGCACCGATCGTATCGACGCTTATGATGGCCCTCAATCCTTGAGAAGATTGCATCGCCTCCTGAGAAGCCAGGAGATTCTGGATGCTGCCAGGTCTGTTTTAGAGCGAGGCCGAAGCTGCAATATAATCCATTTTCAGCTCAGCAAGCAGGCAGCCTATATGGGAATGGTGAGCTTTCCCCCTCAAGAGGAGTCCCTGGGTTCATTGCATATCCAGATTCAGGCCACAGATCCAGAGAGGGTCATCGACTGGCTGGCACCTGTCACGGAGAATGGAGTGGCAGTCGAGGAGATCGATTTATTCGAAGGCACATCGGATAGTGCATCAAATAGCAGCGCAATAGATAGCCCGTTAGATGGCGCATCAAATGGTGCGATGGAGGAGGATGTTTAGCTTTTCGTCCAGCAAGCTGGTGGACCGGCCCTTTGACTGGGCCTACCAGCTGGAGGATCTGGGATATAGCGGCTGGGAGATAGTCAACGAAGGAAGACAGAGGTTGACTGAGGGAAATCTCCCCGAGGCCAGGAAGATCGTAGAGACGACAGGACTGGTCATAACCATTCACCTGCCCTACTCGGACCTGAATTTAGCCTCAGTCAACCAGCCCATATGGGAGGAGACGGTGCGACAGATGAAGACCTGCCTGGACCTGGCAAGCGATTTTGCCCGCCTGGCGGTGGTTCATCCCGGCCACTTCTCTCCCCTGGGAATGCATATGCCAGACGCTGCCTGGCTGCAGAACATAAAGGGAATCCAGGAGATCTGCGATCATGCCTCGAATCTGGACATGAGAGTGGCAGTCGAGAATATGGTGAACATGCCTGCAATCCTGGGGAGGCGCCCGGAGGAGATCGAAGGCATAATTGAGACTGTGGACCGGGATAACCTCGGATTCATCTTCGATGTGGGACATGCCAATACCAATGGAAATGTAGAGGATTTTTTGAGGCTTAAGGATATGATGATCCACATCCATGCCCATGACAACCATGGGGAGAGAGACGAGCATCTGCCGGTGGGAAATGGCACTGTACCCTGGAAGAAGGTGCTGGCTGCTCTGAACGGCTACAGTGGCCGGATAGTAACCGAATCGCGCTCTTTGGAAGAGGGCCAAAGATCGGTCAAGAGGCTCAAAAGGCTGCTGGATGATACCCGGAAATGATATCTTCTTTAGGAATAAGAGACTGGGATTATGTCCGGACCGTCCACATTTGAGAACATCTCTGAGGGATTGCTCAGAAGCTTCGATGACAAAGACCGGGCTCGCGAGGAGGCTCTGTCCCTCTCCCGGAGGGTGATACGCCTGTGCTCTTCATCAATCAGATCGATGCACAGAAACGAATTTCCCGCGGCAAAGAGGCTGGTCGATGAGGCAGCAGAAGAGCTGGAGAAGATCCGGGAGCTTTTAGGGAACCATCAGGATGTACGCTATGCAGGCTTTGTGGACGGAGCAGAGCAGGAGTACGCCGAGGCCATCTCCGTCTACTCCATCATCACCAGAAATGAGATCCTCACCCCGGCTGAGGTGGGTGTGGAATTGGCGAACTATCTGGCGGGTTTGGGCGACGTGTGCGGTGAGCTTCGCCGTCATATTCTGGACCTCATTCGCTCCGGCAGGGCAAAAGATGGCGAATACTTCCTGGAGGTCATGGAAGAGATCTATTATCTGCTGATGCTATTCGACTATCCGGATGCTATAACCAGAGGTCTGCGGAGGAAGAGCGATCTTGCCAGGTCCATGCTGGAAAGGACCCGAGGGGACCTCACCAATGCCCTGGAGATATCCAGAATGGAATCATTATTTCTTAAAACAAAATAAACTCAAAAAGCCTTAAATCAATAGATCATGGAGTTTAAGTCATGAAGTTCGATCCCAATCAGATCCGGGAGGCGGCCCGGAAGGATTTCGATAAGACCTGGCAGGAAGGAAGAGAGTACCTTGGCCGGCCATCCTTGAATGAGAGATATCCGCGAAATAGCTATTCCTTCGGCTCAGTTCATCCTATCTTCGATACCGTTCAGAAGCTACGAGAGGCCTATATTCGCCTCGGCTTCAATGAGGCCATGAATCCGGTGATGGTCGAGGCCCAGGATGTCTACCGCCAGTTCGGCTCCGAGGCTCTTGCCGTTCTGGACAGGTGCTTTTATCTCGCCGGCCTTCCCCGGCCGGACATCGGCATATCGGACGAGAGGATCGCCCAGATAAACGCCCTCCTGGGTCGGGAGCTCTCGGCAGAGGAGGTGGAGGCGCTCCGTCAGATCCTCCATTCCTACAAAAAGGGGAAGGTTGAGGGCGACGACCTGGTGGGAGAGATCGCTCATGCCCTTTCTGCTCACGATGCTCTGATAGGCACTGTCCTGGAGAAGGTGTTTCCGGAGTTCAAAGGACTGAAAGCAGAGGCCACCAGTCGCACCTTGAGAAGCCATATGACAAGTGGCTGGTTTCTGTCCCTCTCCAACCTCCATTACCGCCAGAGGCTGCCCATCAGACTCTTCTCTGTGGACCGATGCTTCCGCCGGGAGCAGGCGGAGGATGCCGCCCGCCTGATGAGCTACTATTCGGCCAGCTGTGTGATCATGGATGAGGATGTATCCATAGAAGATGGGAAGGCGGTTGCAGACGGCCTCCTCAGCCAGTTCGGTTTCCAGAAGTTCCAGTTCCGACCGGATGACAAGAGGAGCAAGTACTACGTTCCCGGAACTCAGATCGAGGTCTATGCTTATCATCCGGGACTGGTCGGCTCGGCCACCAAGTACAGCAGCGGCTGGGTTGAGGTGGCTACATTCGGCATCTACTCGCCCACTGCCCTGTCCCAATATGATATCCCCTATCCGGTCATGAACCTGGGGCTGGGAGTGGAGCGGATCGCCATGATTCTGCATAACTCTCAGGATGTGAGAGCTCTCTCCTACCCCCAGTTCCAGGCCAATTGGGAGCTCACTGCCCGGGAGATGGCCCAGATGATCGCTGTTGAAATGACCCCCAGCACGCCAGAGGGGCAGGCGATAGCCGAATCTGTGATCGGGGTGTGCCTTGAGCATGGTGATGCCGCCTCTCCCTGCGAGTTTCCTGCCTGGGAGGGAGAGCTCTTCGGAAGGCATATTCAGGTCTGGGTGGTCGAGCCGGAGGAGAACACCAAGCTCTGCGGCCCGGCTGCCCTCAATGAGATCGTGGTCCATAAGCAGAACGTCATGGGCATCCCCCGCACCTCCCGCTGGGAGGAGGCGTTCAATGAGGGAGTGAGCACAGGCATTCGATTCATCGATTCCTTTGCTGCTCTTTCTGCCTATGAGATCGAGGCGGCGGCAATGAAAGGCAATGAGTCTGAGACCAGAGCGAGGATTGTGAGAAGCCCGGCGGATATAAACATCAAGATTCACCCAGCTCTCGAGAGGTACATCACCAGCTACAAGCACAAGATCGACCTGAGGGGACCGGTCTTCACCACGGTGAAGAGCAAGCTCTTCTGAACGAATGGATTGCGGGAATTTTGAGAGGAAATAAAGGGGAATTGAGAGGAGCATGAAGGACGCATCATCCAATTCCGCTGCCAAGAAGGCGGCAGGTGAGGCAGCGGCAGAGCTGGTCAGGAACGGTATGGTGGTTGGCCTGGGCACGGGCTCCACTGTGGCCTGGACGATAAAGAGGCTGGGAGAGAGGGTCAGAGAGGAGGATCTGGACTTTTGTGGCGTTCCCACCTCTTTTCAGGCCGAACAGCTGGCCATAGAATCAAATATAAGGCTCACCAGCTTAAACCAGCATCCAGTTCTTGATCTGGCCATCGACGGGGCAGACCAGGTGGACATAAACCTGATGGTGATCAAGGGCGGCGGAGCGGCGCATACCCGGGAGAAGGTGGTATCCTGCTCGGCCAAGTGGTTCGTGATCGTTGCCGATCAGTCCAAGTTTGTAGAAAGACTAACCTGGCCGGTGCCTGTGGAGGTGATTCCCATCGCCTTTAGGCTAACAGGAAGGAGGCTGGAGGAACTGGGAGGCAAGCCGGTGCTGCGACAGGGATTGAGGAAGGACGGGCCGGTGATCACCGATAACGGGAATTTCGTTATGGACGTGGACTTCGGGACCATCGAGGATCCCAGGTCTCTTGCGGCCAAGATCAGCCTCATTCCTGGAGTGGTGGAGCACGGCATATTCGATAACTTGGATGAGCTTTATCTCGCCCGGGCGGGAGGTATGGAAAGAATTAAAAGAGCTCTTCGCTGAATTATGTGGGTGAGTTCAAGCAGAGCTTTTCTCATAAGAAAGACCTGCGTATCATCAAGCTGAACGGTAATTTCGCTTGCTATCGCAGCAGCAACCGACTTCTTGTGAATATCCAGTCCACCACCTTTATCTAACTCTTTAGCCATAACTGATGCTGTCCTGATATGGGCAGATGACACAATCCCTCGTGGGACAAATTTTCCATTCGCGTTCAAGACGCATGCTTGTCTACGAGAGGTAAACATGGTTAGTTTGTGGGTTGGAATCAGAGTTCCAATGAGGCAGCAGCCTTCACTGCCCATATCAAGCATAACAGGGATACCAGGCTTATCACAGTTTTCATCCTGCTTGTATGATCCCTGTCCTGAGGATCATTCGAGTTTGTGGAAAGCCGCTATGCTCTGACCCAACCTCAGAGGCACAGAGGAATAAAAGGCAATATTCTCTGCCTGAACTCACTCAGATAATTCAGCGAAGAGCTGGAATAGATCTGCAATACGAAGAGACTAATTTTATAGCATTACTGATTGTGTCATAGCAATAGATCCTCAACCTCCCCAGCCATCAGACCGGCTGATATTGCCCGCCCTGGAATTGACAGCCGACCGGCAGCCAGAATTCGTTGCCTGTCGCAGCGGAACCGGTCTGAAGGGGAGAATGCTGAGTAGAATGAGGCAAGCCTTTTGACCCTGGACAGAGAACAATGAAAAACGGTGGGAAAAGGTTTTGTTCGACGGTCTTGGAGAGCATAAAGAGGTGCGACTAAAATGACGGAAACTGAAAACGAGAAGGCTACGCCCAGAGTCGAGAGGCTGGAGGACCTGGTGGCATACCAGGACGGCTCCGTGGTCAGCCGGGAGATAATCCACAAGAGCACGGGAACGGCTACCATCTTCGCCTTCGACATCGGCCAGGGGCTGAGCGAGCATACTGCCCCCTTTGACGCCCTGGTGAACATCGTCGATGGTGAGGTTGAGATCACAATATCGGGAAAAGCCTATAGACTGGCAAAAGGAGACTGCATAATCCTGCCTGCGGGCGAGCCCCATGCCCTCAAGGCAATCAGCAGATTCAAGATGCTGTTGGTGATGATCAGATCCTGAGAAGCAATATCATAAGGTAATGCAATGAGCCTCAAAGTTACTCTCCTTGGCACCGGCGTTGGCATCCCCCAGCCCGGCCGCTCTCAGGCAGCGATATTGATAGAGAATGATCTGCCTCTGCTCCTCGATTGCGGTGCGGGCACCCTCATGCGCCTGGATCAAGTGGGAGCAGGCCCAGAAGCGATTGACACCGTAGTGCTCAGCCATCTTCACCTGGACCATGTCCACGATCTTCTCGCCCTGGCCAATGGGCGCTACCTCTCTGGCCTTCAGGGATTATCGATCTTCGGTCCCGCGGGCACGAGAGAATGGTTCGAGAGCCTCCAGGCCGCCTATCCAAACCTGGAGAGGATGGAGTCTCGTGTGCAGGAGCTCAAGGCCATGGACTCGTTCTCCATAAAGGGCTTTGACATCTTTGCTGAGGAGGCGCTCCACAGCGTTACTGCTCTCGCCTATCGCCTGGAGGCGGAGGAGAGGGTGATCGTCTATTCCGGTGACACCGAGCCCTCGGCCCGGGTGGCAGCTTTAGCCGATGGCTCAGATCTGCTCATTCACGAGTGCTCATTCCCCGAGCCCTTCGATGTCACCAACCATACCACTCCATTGAAGCTGGGAAATATGCTCAGCAATTATGATCTGAAAAGGGTGGTCCTCACCCATCTATATCCCCAGGCAGAGGGGCATGAGGACGAGATGGCCCAGCAGGTGATAGAGCTCTCCGGAGCGCCCACCATTGTGGGATGGGATATGATGATCATGGAGATCTGATGGAAATGGAGAGCCAATGATAAAAGCAATAGCAGTCGATATCGACGGCACACTGACCGATATGAACCGGGTGCTATGTCCGGAATCCCTGCTGGCGATAAAAAGGCTGTTTGTGCCCGTGATTTTGAGCACAGGAAACACCCATTGCTTCTCCAGAACGGTCTCCGTTATCCTGGGCACCCCACGCATATTCATCGCTGAGAACGGAGGAGTTCTGTCCTACTCCGAGGATGAGCTGGAGATCCTGGCAGATCAGCAGGTCTGCGAGGATGCTTTTTTGAGGCTGTCGGAGGAGTTCATCCTGAAAAAGTACGACTCCTCCCGGCACAAGTACCGCTTCACCGATGTCATCCTGGAGAGGAACTTCGACCTGGGAGCGCTGGCCAGGCGAGCGGATGAGCTCGGCCTGCCGGTGGATATCGTGGACACTGCCTTTGCGGTGCACATCAAGGATCGAAGGGTGAACAAAGGAACAGGCCTGACCAGAATCGCCCAGCATTTGAATCTGGACCCGATGGATTTTGCTGCCATTGGAGACAGCATGAGCGACCGGCCCATGTTCGAGGTGGCGGGCTTTCGGGCCTCCGTGGGCAATGGCCGCCCGGGGCTGAAGGAGATCTCCGACTATGTGGCCAAGAAGGATTTTGGCGAGGGATTCGCCGAGATTGTAGATTATATGATAGAAGAGGAAATGCTCTCAGACAGCCTTTAGCCATCCTTTTTTGGCGGAGCCTTTCCGGACTCCTCCATCCTGGCTAAGAGCCTTGCCCAGTTGTTCTCGCAGATGATCCACCACTCCAGTGTCTCCTTGGCAAAGAGGCGGGCGGCGGGGCAGAAGGCGTCCACCGCCAGATTGTAAGGCAGCTGGGCCAGAGGGGGATGAAGAGGATACTTGCGGCAGGTTAGGGGTCTGATCTCATAGATCTTGCAGCCTCTTTTGGCATGATCATAAAACGGGCAGGGCTGCTTGAGAATCCAGCCGTCCAGAGCTCTGTCAAATCTGGAAAGCCTCTCTGCCTTCCTCTTCCCGATCTTCGCCGCGATCCGGTCGAAATCCTCCTTTTCGAGCAGCAGCCCCGCCCCTGGGGTAAAGCAGCACAGGCCACACTGCTGGCAACGAAACCGCTCCCAGAAAAGCTCGACCCCCTGGTTTGAGCCCTCCCCACCATCTCTGGCCGGCAGGGGGAGGGAGATGTCAAAGGGCACCTTCTCTCCCCGATCTATCTGGCGGAACTGCTCTGCCTTTTTCAACACCGACCAGTGGGCGCGATTCCGCAGCAGTTCTTTATGGCGTTCCTGTCTCTTATCCTCAATGCATGAGCTGCGACAGAGCTGGTGGCAGAGCCTGCGAACCTGGTCTATCCGATCGCTGGGTTTTTTCATCTCTTATCTTCCAGTTCCTCTCTGCTTTTTCTGCTATTAATACCGTCCTGGATACTTTCGCCCCGCGCGGCTTGTCTTTATCTTTCTCCAGATGGATGGCGTTACCATCCTGTGATTGATAATCCAGATTTTGGTGATATAGATGTCCAAGAATCCAGAGATTGCCCGGCTTGCATCCGGCCTTGCCGCCTATCAGGATGCCATTCGATCTGCCAATGAGGATCTGATCAAGCTCTCCCAGAGGTTTGGGAGGATGATGCCCCGGCTGCAGAAGCTCGATTCCTCCTCCATCCTCCTGTGGCTGGGCTTGTACAACAAGATCAAGGATGCGGCAAAGAGGACGGAAGATGAGGCCTCAGATCTGCTGAATAGCGATCTCGCCACTGCCAACCCCGTTCTGCAGCTGCAGGTCAATTATTACCAGGCCCAAAGCCAGAGGCTCTATGCCAAGATGGAGATTATGGATGATGTTCTGAACGGCATGATGGAGGACCTTCTGGAGAATGGAGAGTTCGAGCAGACACAGAAAGAAGAGATGAGAGTCGCATTGGAGGGGACCATGAAAAAGAGTCTCAACCGCTCAGATGCAGCTTCGGTATCGGCCTGATATGATTCAGGCCAGTGCTATATTTGGCGCTTCGCTGAATTATGTGGGTGAGTTCAGGCAGAGAATATGGCCTTTGTTCCTCTGTGCCTCTGTGCCTCTGTGGTTGGGTCAAAGAATAGTGGCTTTCCACAGAGGCGAAAAGATACAGAGAATTTCCGCTTCAAGTCCACCCATGCCAAATAGCGAGGAGCCCTATATTTAATGAGTACGCTATAATTTATTGTGGAACTAATAAGAAAGCACATCAATTTAAATTAATAATATGGGCACTATCTAGAAATCAAGT
>NZ_DAIK01000157.1:0-14616 GCF_002496085.1 Methanosaeta sp. UBA458
CTTCCAGATGCAACTCTATAGCTTCTTTCATCAGTTCTGCCGTCTCCTCCTCGGTAACGCCAGCGGAAACCACGCCATGGAGGTCCGGGCAGTATGCGGAGTAATTACCCTCACCCTTCTCAATGATTATCGTGTATTTGGCCATCTAAGATATCCTCTGTGACTGCCTGGCTTTTATGTACTTTTCAGGGTCTTAGGATGCAGGTCCATATCCAACTTGACAGATATTCATCATTTTGGATTCTTTTCAGTGGGCACCGCGAGTCGGCCCTGCGGGCGGCAGGCAAAGAGGGAGCCCTTAGACCAGGGAGGTCCGAAAAAGCAGTCGATGGTTTTGGATTGGGATATATTAAAGCAAAAATTCTCCATGCGGGCCGGGCCAGAAGTTTGAACTGCTTTTATGAGGCTCGAAAGATCTCGACGGTCAGCATTGTTGAGTTCTCCAATCCAGAGCTGTTATCAAGGCTAGGATTGATCTACACAGACTGTTTTTTATGCACGCCGCGAGTCGGCCTGCGGGCCTCCCGCGCTAATGCTCCGGCCCCCTCAACGCCGGGGTGGCTTGGATACAATTGCTCAGGTGGTTGATGATTTTCGATATAACAGAGATCGTATTCTCCAGACGGACCCGGATGACTTTTGGATTGTTATATTAGTGATTGATGAAAGTCATTTCTTTTCAGTTGATTTCCCGAATCTGTGCAGGGTTGACCAATCTTCTTTTACTGGTTAAAAACAATTTTAGAGTAGCTTAAGCACATATAAAAAGACTTCTGTAATTTTAGAATTATATTTAGAAGTGGACAGTTAATGCGAAATTTGGAGTACAATCAGAGGCAAAATCTTTTTCCCTTTTAGTTGCAGATCTACAGTTGTGCAGGAGGTATTCCACTGATAAATGGTAAGGATGTTAAGCCATCAAACGTAATGAAAAAAACTATTAAATATCTAATCGCTTGTATGGCCATACTCATCTGGTTGGGACTCTTGGCCAACCATTGGCCCACTGCCCTTGCGATAGCAGTTATCGGTGGCATTATCTGGCGATCGAGAAAATCATTGCATAAGGAGTTGCCTGAAATAACTCCTGCTTCAGATCCACTTGCTGGAAATGCAACGCCTGCGGCACAGCTATCCTCATCGATGCCACCGGTTACTGCATCTATTCCTGGTCCTGTTATCACCTTTGAATACAACTTAAACCGCTCGATCAGTCGCTCGACAATGCCTGGGACAAATGAAGTTCAGTGGGCATCTTACAATGATATGCTTGAAGTCGCCAGCTACCGCATCGAGCATCCAATGACTTATTGGGCAGCCGGGAAGACGCGCATTGCTGAAGCCTCCTGCATTGAGAAAAATTTGCCGATTGGAAAGCCTATATCTGAGCCGATTGGCGCGCTCGGCTACTGGCCGCGATATGAGAACATGACCCCAGGCCAAAGAGGAAACTATCTTTCTTGGCTGGCAAGCGGAAAGCAGGGGCAATTAGATGATATCGGTTATGCCTTCGTTTATTTCTACGGACTTGAACGGCGGTTTTTCATTGACGGCAAAGATGTCGATCTGATCATTCCCGAAGTCGTTCGTTTGCTTTGCCGATATCCAGAATCAGGATCTTTCAATGGATATTTGAGTCGCTTCATCGCCTTTTCCACAGCCCGGATGGGGCTAAGATCCATAACGAATGATGGCTTTGCGTTTTGCTTCGATCAGGCACCGCTCAATAGCTATTCCGAAGATCTGCTTGCCGTCATTCTCGCCTGGTTCTACCAGCACAATCTTCCACTCCCAGGCCGCTGGGCTTTCGAGGTGGCCAGGCAGGATGTCAGAACCATGCGCAGTGTAGTTATCAACCGCGCGCCAGAGCAATTTAAGTCTCTTTTCATGCAAAAGTACCATGCTCAATTTGCTGAAGGCATGGTGCTTAAAGCAGCAGAAAGAGAGCGGCTGATTGAGTATCATCCTGCAAGTCCAAGTTTAATGGAGTTGGGCCAGTCTTCCACTGCATTTGCAGCAGTCAGAATTCCCGATGTATTGGGTTTGCAGAGTCAATTCGTGCATCTCTCCCAGATCTGGAATACTTGCGTAGAAGAACTTAGGGATTTCAGTCGCGCGGTAGGCAAAGGCTTGGATACTACAACACGCGAAGCGTGGGAAGCGCTACCTCCTGCATTGCGCAAAGACGTGGACCATCCAGATGCTCCACACTGGAAAGCCATAGCAACGACGCAAGCACGTGAGGATGGATTCTCATTTGCTTCAATATCAAAGCTTGCGGAAATTCAGAAATTTCAGTCACGAGAAAAACTGACGGCCACCCAAAGCAAGTCATTGGCACGAACCGCAGAAGATATCGGACTTGCCATCGTCCCTGATGCACGGATTACAGGACGAGCCTATGCCTGGTCGGATGAGGTAGTCCTCTTTCAACAAGAGGGCAGTGCCGCCCTGCAGCAGGAGAGCGGCTATCGTGCTGCATCATGTATGCTGGAATTGGGCATGGTTATCGCTGGGGCAGACGGGAAAATCGATCCAGAGGAAAACGCCCGTATTGAGCAGTTTCTGGAAGATCAATTCCGTCTTTCGTCCGATGAATCTCGACGTTTGAAAGCCTATGGAATATTATTGGGCAAGAAGCCGCCATCCATCTCTTCGCTTGGCAAGTCGTTGCGAGAAGCATTGACTTTGGATCAGCGTGCCATGATTGGCAAATATCTGATTGGAGTGGCTGCCGCTAATGGCATAATTGATCACAAGGAAATTTCATCGCTGAAGAGCATTTATAAGGCACTTGAAATCGAGGCTCCTCTAGATTCATTATTAGCTGAGCTGCGCCTATCCGGCAGTCAGCCCGTGGAAGTTCAAACAATTCGACGTGAACAGCGTGTTAGCGAAGCGATCCCTCAGCGCGAGCAGATGCCTGTTGACAAGCCAGTAGATATCACTCTTAATAACGAGGCATTGGCGCGCATTATGGCGGAGACTGCGGAAGTCTCACGCATTCTTGGACAGGCGCTATGCGAAACTGAAAGCAAAATAGATGAGTCTGATGCTGTTGATAGAGTTAAGCCTTCTGCTGCGCCGGAGGCAGTCACATATACGATAAATTCCAGCTTGCCATTTTCAACGGAACAGCTCGCGGCACTGGATAAACGATATTATGCACCGCTGGCAGAAATAATGAAAGAGCAAGTCTGGTCTTCGGATGACCTCGCCAAACTGGCAAAACGACATCAATTAATGCGTACAGGCATGTTGGATACCATTAACTCCTGGGCTTATGATAGTCTTGGTGACGAGATCCTGTTTGAAGAGGATAACATGTATAAAGTCAATCAATCCCTGGTGGGGGCATAAGCATGGCGATCACCATAAAACCTCGTGAACGAAATGCAATTCTTCAGTCTCTGCGTGCGGGGGTTGTACCGCGCATCGGTCTTCAGCATATTCAGGTAGGTCGCAAAGATGAGGTGGCAGCGATCCTAAGCGATCTCGACCGCATTGCACAGGACGGGGCGACAGTTCGTTTCATTATCGGTCGCTATGGCTCCGGCAAAAGCTTTTTCCTTAATCTAGCTCGCATGGTGGCACTGGAAAAGAAGTTCGTGGTTGTCCAAGCCGATATCTCTCCCGACCGCCGTCTGCATGCTTCAAGCGGACAAGCACGTTCACTCTATTCCGAGTTGATGCATAACATGTCTGCTGGCGCTAAACGAGACGGCGGCGCATTGCCAGGTTTAGTCGAGCGATGGGTCTCTGAAGTAGAGTTTGAAGCCAAAGAGACAGGCGGCGATCCGCAAAAAGAGATTTACAGACGTCTGAAACCACTGCAAGAGAATGTCAGTGGTTATGATTTTGCTACTGTCGTCAATAAATATGTGGAAGGATCTCAGCAGGGAAATGATGCTATGACGAACGCATCACTCCGCTGGTTACGCGCGGAATATGCCACAAAGACGGAGGCACGCCAAGATTTGGGGGTACGTTCGATCATTGGTGATCAGGACGTCTATGATCATTTGAAACTCATGGCCGCCTTTGTCCGTCTTGCCGGCTATTCTGGCCTATTGGTTAACTTGGATGAAATGGGCGTGTTGGCACAGCGGCTCAACAGCAAATCAGCGCGTGATGCAAATTATGAGATGATCCTTCGCATCTTCAACGATTGCTTGCAAGGCAGTGTGAATGGACTGGGTGTGGTTTTTGCAGGCACGGATACATTTATGGATGATCGGAGGCGAGGATTGGCGAGTTATGAAGCCTTAGCTACACGATTGGCAAATAACACTTTTGCCATCGATGGTCTACGAGATTACTCAGGCCCGGTCATCCGGCTTCCAAACTTAACTGTCGAAGACCTCTACGTTTTGCTGCATAATATTCGCCAGGTTTATGCATCAGGTGACGTTTCACGTTACCTCGTGCCTGATGAGGCGCTCAAGGCATTTATCCAGCATTGCGCTCAGACGCTAGGTGTGGAATTCTATCAGACGCCTCGTGACGCTGTAAAAGGATTTGTAGGCTTTCTTTCTGTCTTGGAACAAAATCCAGGTACAGATTGGCAGAAGCTGCTTGGCGGCATAAATCTTCAGCCATCAATAAATCCGGAAATCATTCCGGTGACAGAAGATGACACTCAAGTGCCACCCAATGGCGAAAAAGATGAGTTGGCAACATTTCGGCTTTAGCGAGCGATGTAAATGAATGAACCGACCGCCTTCCAGCGATTAAATCCGATCATTCAGGAAGAGCTATACCGCATGAAATGGACTGACCTGCGTTCCATCCAGGTCGATGCCATCCACGCGATACTTGGAGGCAATAAGCATCTCATCATTTCGGCGAATACAGCCGGAGGAAAGACCGAAGCTGCATTTCTTCCTATCCTCTCCGAGATAGTCGAAGATCATACAAGCAGCGTGCGGGCCTTGTACGTAGGACCTCTCAAGGCACTCATCAACGATCAATTTCGTCGTCTTGAAGAGCTTTGTGAACGCGCCGAAATTCCGGTACATAAATGGCATGGCGATGTCGGTCAATCCAAAAAGCATCAGGTGCTGAAATCACCGGGTGGTGTACTGCTGATAACGCCGGAATCCATAGAGTCACTCTTCATCAATCACCCTGATAAGCTGGACATACTGTTTTCTCATCTCAGCTTTATAGTCATCGACGAAATGCATGCGTTTCTCGGAACAGAACGTGGAGCGCAACTACGTAGCCTGTTGGCAAGATTGACACAACGCGCAAATCATCAAGTGCGCATCATTGGATTGTCTGCTACGCTCGGAGACATGACTTCCGCACAAAAATGGGTTGACCAGAAGAATCCAGATAGCATCGCGATGATCAAAAGTGGAGATAATAAAACCGTAAAATACATCATCAAGGGTTATCGGCGGCTAAAATCTGGAGAGGAATGTGGAGAGGACTCCTCTGATAAAGAGAATGCAGAATCTATCGCCACACCTGACGATTTTCGCTTGGCCAAAGACCTAATCAATGCTTTTGCAGGCAAGACGGCATTGATATTTGCCAACAGTAAACAACAACTGGAACTGTATGCAGACCTTACAGGACGCCTTCTGTTACGAGCCGGGCGGCCAAATCTGTTTCGCATTCACCATGGCTCGTTATCAAAGGCCGAGCGTGAGGATACTGAAGAGGCTTTGCGATCAAAATCAAGCCCAACAGCAACTTTTTGTTCCAGCACATTGGAGCTTGGCATTGATGTCGGCAATATCAGCAGAGTGGGCCAAATAGGCGCTCCCTGGTCTGTTTCTTCGCTGAAACAGCGATTAGGACGCAGTGGTCGTGGAGAGGATCAGGCTTCTGAGCTGTGGTTGTATATGGTTGAAGATGCAGCAACCGAACAATCCAAACCTATTGACCGCCTCTACCCACAATTGCTCCGTGCTATTGCCATGACGGAACTTATGCTGGAAGATTGGTGTGAGCCTCCTGACATTGAACGCTGGCATCTCTCCACCTTGGTTCAGCAAATCATGAGCGTAATTGCCGAAGCTGGCGGCGCATCGGCATTAACTCTATTTGAACGTCTCATCACCCGAGGATCATTTAAGAACATTGACCAGAAAACGTTGGTTCGTGTCCTTCGCAGCATTGGGGCCAATGACCTGGTAGAGCAAACTCCAGAAGGCACAATTATTCTGGGCCTCAAGGGTGAGCGGATAGTCAGAAGCTTTGAATTCTACTCTGCATTTGTAACCGAAAAGGAATTACGTGTGCTGCATCGTGGTCATCTTATCGGAACCGTTTCCGCATTGCCGACAACGGGGGCTGAAGGCTTCTTGATCCTGGCCGGCAGACGCTGGAAAATCATCGAAATCAACCTCGATCGCGAAGAAATCTTGGTGGAACCATCACGCGGTGGGCGCTTGCCATTATTCTCTGGCTCATCTGGGCCTGATCTTCATCCACGCATTCATGAGAAGATGCGCGAGATTCTTTCAGACACCCGAGTGCCCGTTTACCTGGATCAATTGGCAAAAGAGATGCTGCAAGAGGCAAGAATTTTTGCACGAGAGTCGGATATCTTGCACCATCCTTTCTTCCTGAATGGAAACGATACATTATGGTTTACCTGGTGTGGGACACGCGCAAATAGAACCCTCCTTGGATTAGGTTTGTATAAGGATTTGGATGTAAGTGACGAAGGTATTGCTCTTTCCTTTGAAAAAATGAGAGATACTGATATCCAGATGTGCTACAGCCAATTTCTCTCTGAACAACCCGATCTTGTCAAATTGGCAGAGCATTTTCCTGTGAAAATTGTTGAGAAATATGATGGCTTCCTGACAGAAGACTTGCTATGTGAAGCATTTGCACGCAATTATCTCGACCTGCCAGGAGCTTTAAAATCTATCAAAGGGATGCCTTTTATTTCTGATTCTGAAGCACCATAACCATACCCGCTTGATACCCTTCTATCCTCCTGATCAAATCGTTTTCAAAGTCCCGGACTGCCTCTCCGTCCAATTGCACCCTCACGGAGACCCCATCCTTCAGATAGAACAGCTCCGCTCCGAGCATCGGCGAGAAGATCTCCCGAGCGATATAGAGATAGAACCTGGTCTGAAACTCATAAGCCTCGCTATGCCTCTCTGACGAAGAGAACTTGAAATCCAGAATCTTCCATCCTTCAGCAGTCTTGATCACCTTATCCGGCCGGCCGGATAGAATATACCTGCCAAAGGGCCTGATGATCTGGTACTCGTTCATGGACTCCAAAGCCGACTCCATCTCTTTTATCAGGGGATGATCTTTCAACCGGCCCAGATGCCTCAGCACCTCCTGAAAATCAGCCTCGCCCAGCCCTAAAGGCGGCAGATCATACAATTCCCGGAGTGTCTCGTTGCTTGCGACTTCTACAAGCTCTTCCAGCCGGCACCCATTTCCCACCGCCTCCATGACCTTGTGGGCGAAAAGGCCCATTGCTCGACCTTGATCTCCCTTTCCGGGATCTTCTTCACGGGCAATATCATCTTCATCGATCTGTACACCCCGTCCGGGCGATGATGGGGCCTTGCTGATGATCGTAGGCGAGATGTATTCTTTATAGGTCTCGGAGGCTACGGGCTCAATGTACCTCGTCTCCAGAGTAAGCCTTGCAGGAGACGCAGAAGCTGGTGGGGCTGTGGCCTCAGCTGCAGAGACTATCTCCACAATATCTTCAAATCCGGGAGCCGGTGATATCCCCTCGCCCTGGACTTCGATCATGCTGCCCAGGATCATCTCCCTCCAGGGTCGTGATTTGCTGCCCTTCTTGCTGGATATAGTTATGACCAGCATATCCGACGCCCTGGTAGTAGCTACATATAAAGAGCGCTTTTCTTCCTCAAAATCACGTTCCTTTTCCTCCGCTATCATTTTCCCCAGGAAAGACCCAATGCACTGATCTTTGTCCAGGCAATTCAGGGCGAAACACATGCCATCCTCGCTCTTATCAAAGAGCAATAATTCATTTTGCTCCTTTTGGCTCCAGGAGGTGTCGCCCACTATCACTATGGGAAACTCGAGGCCCTTGGCCTTGTGCACAGTCATGACCTTGACCGCATCTGTATCCTCGCTCTCGATGGAGGCCTGCTCTTCGTCATCCAGTCCCACGTTATTGAGCATCCGAATCAGATCCCGTAAAGATACTCCTGCCTCATCCAGGCTGCGGGAAGTGATGATGAACTTCCGAAGGTTGGCTGACTTGCGGCCGCTGGGATCCTCGACGGCCAGGAATGCCGGATAATCCAGCTCCTCCACCAGCCTCTCCGCCAGCTCACTGGGCCGGATCATGGTTCTGATGGGCAGATAACTCTCCATAGCCCGATGAAATCTCCTCAAACGATCGATCCTGCCGGGATCTATATCTGACTCCTCGATCCGGCCTAAAATCTGGAATATGCCTTTTCCGGCGGCTTTGGCCCTGCACTTCAGCCGGGCCATATCCTGAATATCCAGGCCCACTAGCGGAGACATGAGAGCAGTGGTCAAAGCCATTTCATCACCTGGATCCGAAAGCACTCTGAGCATGGCCAGGATGCCAGCGATCTCTGGAATCTCGAAAAACCCGGCCTCTCCAACGGTGTAATAAGGAATGCCATGCCTGGCCAGGGCACTGGTGTACTCCTTGCCCTTTTCCGGCCTCATCTTGCGAAGCAATATTGCAATATCCTTGAACATTATCGCTCTCTTAGTGGCGACGAGTTTTGTCTCACCGCCAAATTGCTCCCTCTTCACAAAATCAAACTGCTGGCCCACTATACTGAGAATGTATTTTGCCGCAGCCTCCGCTTCGTCCTGAGGATCAAAGAGAATCTTCACTCGGGGCCGATTGCCGGTCTCTCCCACCACGGATAGAGGACTTACCGGCTCATAGCTCTGCGAATATCTCTTGTCAGATGAATGGAAGACCAGAGGATAGAACGCATTGCATAGATTCAGAATATCAGGATGGGACCGGAAGTTTCTTTCCAGGTGCCGCACAACTCCCCCCTCCGACCTGATCATTTCCCTGGCATCGGAGAAGACCTCTACCTCGGCCCCCCGGAACCGGTAGATGGACTGCTTGGCATCGCCCACGCAGATGATGCGGCTGTGTTCGCCACAGACGAGGTCCAGGACCTCCTTTTGCAGGGAGTCGGTATCCTGAAACTCGTCCACTATGATGTAACGAAACTGACTGCTGTATCTCTCTTTAATCCAGGCGTTCTCGGGCGAGGCTAACAGCTCCCTGAGAGTGACCAGAACTCCGGCAAAATCGGTTAAGTTCTCTTCCTGCATCTCCTCCTGGAAGGATCGATAAACCTCCTCGAAAAGCTTCTTGAAAGCATCAGAGGCAAAAACCAGGGATTCAGCTATGGAAGAATCGCCATGCAAACGAAGCCCGGCTTCCTCTTTTCCGGCAGGCCTTGACCTCATCATGGCATATCTCCTCTCCTTTACCGCTCGCTTTAGAGCACGGCTGAGGTCATCTAAAGTGAGGTGCCGGATCAAAGGCTCAATCAGGTCCTCGTGTTCGAAGAAGGCACGGAATATGCATCGATCTAAAATGGAAGAAACCTGGGAATCCGAGCCGATCTGGATATCCGGAGCTATCCGGGCGTAGACGCCAACCTCAGAGAGGATGCGTGCCGCAAAGGAGTCAATGGTGCTTATCCATGCAAAGGCCATGGATGATTTAAGCTGCTGCCACCTCACGTCGTCCGCCTCTTGCTGCCTTATCATATCCAGAATGCGGGACTTCATCTGCGCTGCCGCCTTCCTGGTGAAGGTTATGGCTACCACATTTCCTACATTCAGGGGATCATTATTCCGAAAAGCTCGATCGAAAATGTCAATATAAGCCGCGGAGATGGTATGGGTCTTTCCGGTGCCTGCGCTTGCCGAAATGAAGAGGTCCTGCTCCATTATTGCATTCCTCCTCTGGAATTCAAGATCAACTGGCAATTCAGCTGCAGGCCGCAGAAATAGCAGTCGCCTCCCTTTTTTTTAATGTATATGTTTAGCTCACCATTTCCCTTCTTCGCTGTGAATCTATCAGTTTCAGTGTTATTGATTTTCAAGATTACTTCAGAATCTTCGCTAATGAGCGTTAGTGAAATAGTTTTATCCTTTTTGGATATATTGATGGTCTTACCGTCTTCGATTTTGGCAATTCCTGCCGTGTATACCCAATCGATATGATATTTCTTTACTAGAAATTCCTTGAGCTTCTTATCATCAGTTCCTGGTATTTTCGTCCAGCTAAACACATACTCTTCAATCATCTTCCCTGGCCAAAACTCCCTTTTCTCGAAGATTCTATCGAGGGTCTGGAGAAGCTCCCTGTCCACATCCGAGAAGTTCAGGGACGACTTTGGCTTGGTGGAAAGATCCATCCTGCCCTGGCTGGCAAATGCGTCCAGATTCTTGGAAATCGTTCCTTTTTTCACCACCCGGAAAAATGACCTTACAAGCTGTGGGTTGCTGGGAAGATCCCTGTTCTCCATAGATAGCAGCACCAGAGTGTACAGCTTCAGCTGCTCCCAGTCCCCGGAACTGCTGGCCTTGTAATCTGAGAGAACCAGATCGTAGACCTTCTTTTTCAGAGCAACATTTATGTCAATCCGGTCTATCCTGCCCCGAAGGATCATTTCGCCATACTTTTTGCCGCAGCCGGACGCCAGACAGGCCATATCTGCTAGCCTGAACTCAAAGGGCAGCTCAACTAAAGTCCTCTCACCGATACAGGCCAGCTCTCTTTTGTCCCGCTCAAACTCCAGATATCCCTGAATCGCGCCAGTTGCATCCTCTGTCATGGCCCTCCTTACGGACGGCAATGACCGAACGGTATTGGCAGCCAGGAACCTCTGTATTATGCCTTCTACCACCTCACGGACCTTGCCCTCCTCTATTGCCCTGTCCCAGGTGGCATTCTCCTCCTGCTTCCAATCGTAGAGGCTCTTGAGAGCGGCATGGTAGGTGATTCCCTTCTCAATTGAAGACAGCTCATATAGCTCATCGGACTTTTCCTCCAACCGGAGCATGCGACGAAAGAAGAACTTGAAAGGACACTTCTGCAATTCAGAGATCCTGGTATAGCTCAGGGTCCTGCCCACCAGGGATTCGACAACCGCCCGATCTTCTACCTTCCAGGAAAATTTCGAACCGGCATAGAGCTTCAATGGTGCAGTCAGGCTTTGAGCGCTTTCGGGTACCACCAGTTCTCTTCCTTCGGCCATTCCCCGTCCAAACTGGATCATCAGCTCAGTTGCACTCATGGGAGCAGTTCCCCTTTCCAGAGTATTGGTTTTCTCATAGTCCCAGCCATCCAGCCATAAAGAAGGCATCATCAGCTCTCCTTCTCGAGAGGCGGACAGGTAAGTTATCACCGCCTGAGAAGATGAACATAAAGAGGAATAGAGTGCTTGCCTCTGCTCCCGTTCCTTGATCAGGGAGTAGCCAGGATTCAAAGCAATGCCCTCCAGAGAATAAAGGGGATTGGAGCGGCGGGTGGGGAATATACCGTCATTGAAATCAACGATGTACTTTATAGAACGATGCCGAAATCTGGCCGAATGCAGTGGCAGGATTTCCACCTCATTGGCCAGGGGAGAAGATGGCCTGTACTCCTCGCTGCCTATCAAGATCTCTAAGTCGGCCAGGAGACCTGGCAGAGTCAGACTCTTGCCATCAATAATTTTGACCAGGACCTCCAGCTTATCCAGCAACTGCTCAAATCTGGCTATAGCCATAGCCTCTGTTCCGAGATCTGCATTTTCGAGAAAAAGGAAACGAACTCGAAGTGGCTCCATCCAGATGGTTAGCTCCTTTTTGAACCGCTCAAAATCGGTCTCCCCTTCCCTGAACTTCTCGATCTCCTGCAGAGCCTCAAATAGCTGGCCGGATCTTTGCAGCACCTCCTGGCAAAGCAGGATCCTGGCCTCATTAGCCTGAAGATCGCTATCATAAACGCTATCATCCTGAGCCAGAACCTCAAGCCTCTGCTTTTGTGCGGCAAGATGGCCTTCCAGTTTTGCCTTCCACTCTCTTCTCCGGTCCTCCAGAGAACTCCTCTTTGGACCAATGTAAAGCCCCGCTCCCCTGGCTAAAGCTTCCAGACCGTCAAGATCGAATTGTGCTGCCTCCGGCAGTCCCAGGCCGTGATCGAGCATTGATATGAGCAGATGAGAGGGATAGCCAGCTAAAGCTGTCCGGAAAGGCAGAATAAGAAGCTGGATGGCAATGCTGCTCGATAAAGGTTCTTCACCGCTCAATTTTACTGGAACTTTATATTCCTCCAGCTTCCTGGAGAACTCCCCTGCCCTTTCCGAGAAGTTGTTGAGGACCACGGCGATCTCCCCGGGCTTCATGCCGTCATCCACAATTCGCCGTTTGATATCCCGGCAGACCTGTATCAACTCCGCCTCAGGATCCTTAAAGCAGGCAATTTGGATGAAATCGCCTTCCAATTTCACAGTCGGTCCCTGGTCTTTCAAGAGCCTTTCCAGGGGCCCAGCGGCCTTTGGAGAGGATGCGAGCTCCTCGTACAGGACTTTCACAGACTGAATCGAGAGCGATTCCAGGAATTTGCTCCATCTCTCCCTATCCACATAGACCGGGTCCAGTGTCATGAAAGTCTCCTGGAAAAGAGGTATGACCTTAGAAAGAAATATCATCTGAGCCCATGAGAGATTGGTGAAACCGTCAAGGAAAAGAGTTTTGCTGCATCGAGAAGCCAAATAATCTTTGATTTCCTCAGGGTCTATCTTCACGTAGGCATCAAAAGTATCATAGAGTTTTGCCCGGTAAACCGTATCAAGCTCCCTGAGTGCATATTTGACCAGAGATCGGGCGGTATCATTGGCCAATCTTGCCATAAGGGCAGCCTCTCCTTCGTCCTTGGCCTGCATCACCGCTTCAGCGACGAAAGCTATCAAGCCAGGGGAATCTTTGAGCGGATAGAAAGGACCCAAATCTTTTTGGGTTGCCGATCCGAGAATATTAGCTATGAACACATTCAGAAGGTGCTTATCGACATACATCATTTCCTGATGGGTATGGCCATAGACCTCATCAGCAAACTGGTCTATCACCATAAAACTCCCCCTTGGGACAGATGAATGCAGACCCCTTGAGAACCATTCTGAGAACTCCTTTACGAATTCACCAGTTGGCCCCAGAAAGGTGTAATACAAGGGATTTTCGCGGTGAGTTTGCTCCATTACTCTTACTAGATAATTAGTCTTTCCTGATAGAGCTGGCCCTTTGATAATATGCAGTTTCAGTCTATTCCCTCCGGTTCCTAATTCTATAAATGAGATTATTTGATTAATCTATTGGTCGTCTTCAGTGTTTTTTATTAAATCCATTCATCTGGCGGTCGGCCCGGTTTAAAGTTTATTCCACCACCATCCTCTTCAAGCAGGTGCCTTAGCGGTCCAATTCTTTATTTCGTGAGCCCCAGGACATGAGCGCTTTTTTGCAGCCAATCGATGCCGGTCGTAAGGGATGAGATTCTCCCACTTATCATCGATGAATTAATAAATACGTGATACTGTCTTGTTTTTATGGCAGAAAAATGAAGGTGAAATTATAAATTACCAACCAGCATTTAACCAACTCATGGATATTTTTATTACACCAGAGGTCAAGAGACGACAAGAAATCCATGAGCTGTCCTAGGATCTATTTTCACTTTGAAGCTCTGCAAAAATTGCATTCCGCTCTTGCTCCCAAATGCTAACCTCATCCGCAAGCTTCTTCGTACTGGCAATCCTGCGATCCAAGCATTCCTTTTAAAGTGCAGAAAGTTCTCTCTCCTCCATTATTAAGCCAGCTTATTTTCTTAAGAGTACGATGTTGAAAGTCAATCATACCCCTCCCCCATCTTCTCCCTCCCCCCCATCCTCTTCTTCCTCTTCTCCTCCTTCATCCTCTCCACCTTATAATCCTGGAATAAGCTCTCCAGCTTCTCCGCCTCCAGCCTCGCCTGCCGGGCCTTTTGCTGCACCTCCCACCTCTCCCGCGCCGCTTCAAGCTCCTCCGGCCGGATGAATGGCAGGCTGTCGATCCTCTGCACCGCAATCTCCGCGGATGTGAATACTGGCAAGCCCAGGTCCAGGAAATACTCCTGCATCGCCTGGGCCATCTCCCCCTCTGCCACTATGGCGGCAACCCCCCTCTCCCGAAACATCTCCGCAGTGCTCTTTCCCCCGCCGCTGGAGTCCTCTAAGAGGACCAGGTCCCCCTCAGCCAGAGAGTAGCGCTCCGCCGCAGCCAGAACCGCCTCTTTGGAGAAGGCGGCCACCGGCTTCAGACGGCGCAGCCCTTTGACCTCCTCAATCCTCTCCGCCTTCTTCCGGGCGACGGCGTTCTTTTTCAGCTTCTTGGTGTACTTTCTCTCCGAGCGCAGGATAGAGCGCAGCCGTCCGATCTCCTTGTCCCGTATTCGGATCTCATGGTCCCTTTTGATCTCCCTGGAGGTCTTATCCTTCAGCCGGTCCAGCCTCTCGATAGCCTTTTGCAGATCGGCATCCTTCTTTGCCAGCTGGGCCTGCAGCTCATCCAGGTAAGTGCGCAGCGTCTTCACCTGCTCGGATAGCTGCTGGATATGCTGCC
>NZ_DAIK01000047.1:0-879 GCF_002496085.1 Methanosaeta sp. UBA458
TCACATCCACCACCTGGCCCACTTGCTACTCCTGGCTGTGCGTGCCGTCCTGAGACGCGGATCGTAGAAAGAGATTGCTGCTGCGGGCGAGGTGTGCAATTTGTGCAGTGCCATGCCATAGCGCTAGATGGCACCTCTGCACGATCAACAGCGAGCCGCGGGGGATGTCGGGCAAAGGGGGGAGGGGCTCGGAGGGGGTGATGGGCAGGGAGATGGCGATGGAGTAGATGACGTGGCGGCAAATTCTGTTCGATCCTTTCACACGAGCTGCTTTTCAGTGGGCGACTCGCACAATCACATGAAATCCGCGAGACCGGTCTGCCTGGCCTTCTCGTTCTTGAAGAGGGAGTCGATCTCCATCTTCAGTAGCTGCAGCCTCTGCTTGGTGTAGCTGCTCACCCCATACTCCTCTGCCACCTTGATCGAGACCTCCAGGTACTTCCTCACGCTGCCCTCGTGCACAGTGAGAATCATCCTGCCGCCGCATTTGGGGCAGGTCTCCTTCAGTGGAGGCCGCCTGTACTTGGCTCCGCACTTCACGCACCTCACCTTCTGCTTGGAGAAAGCATGCAGATTGCCGATCAGGTCGGGCAGGAAATGAGAGTTGATCACCCGCTCAGCTACGTCCTGCTCGTCCACCGCCCGGATCATCCGCGCCAGCTCCAGCTGGGCATCCATCTTATCGATCATGGTCTCCAGTGTCTTGTAGGCGCTGTTCTTCGGCCCGGCAGCTATGTCCGTGGTGGCATGACTGAAGTTGAACCCCTCATACTGCTGGTCGGTGCCCAGCCGCTTGGACACCAGATCGAACCTCCCCTCCAGGTCCTTGGGGCTGGTGTTGGTGAGGGTGGCCTCGTAGAACTCCAGGGGATAGACCGG
>NZ_DAIK01000047.1:980-4934 GCF_002496085.1 Methanosaeta sp. UBA458
TCGCAGTTTCTCCGCTTTGCGGCATGGAAGAAGGGATGGCCAAACCCAGCCGAGGCCGGGCTGTAGCCGATCAGTCGGCAGAGGACGCCTGCAGAGGTATGGGGGGCCAGGCCCACCATCAGCTTTCCGATCAGATCCTGGGGGGTTTGGGCATTATAGAATGGTTCCAGATGATAGAACTTGGCCAGCAGCTCGTCTGTAAACCAGGATACCTTCAGGAGGTATTCGCCCGCATCCCGGGACAGGACGATATCCTGGATCCTCAGCTCGCAGACCTGATCCGGACGGGTTAAAGGATCGCCATGCATATCCACAGTATAGCCCAGGCTCTGCAGAACTTCCGGGCTGGTGCCGATCTCGTCCGGCCGGAAATGGGTGAGGGGCAGATCGGTGAGGTCGTACCTCACTGTGCCGTCCTTGAAGATGTTGATCCCGTGCTTGGCCCGCAGGATTCCCTTCTCCAGGGGCTCAGGGGTCTTGTCCCGTGAGGAGAGGCCTAAAACCCCTTTCAGCGACTCGGGCTCCCTCTCCCCCAGACTCTCCAGCGCCAGGTGGTAGAGCTTTTTGACATCGATCTGCATCTCTGCTACCGCATTGGTCTCCTGGCCGCATTTGGGACATTTCTCTGCCGCGGGGATATTGCATTTGGGGCAGACCCTCTTCTTCTCAGTATGGCTGCCGCACTCGCAATTGAAGGCGAATCCCTCCTTGCCGCAGCTCTTGCACACCCGCCGCTCGATCTGAACATTGATGATCCCGGAGGAGCTGTTGGTGGAGTGCTTTGCCGCCTCCTGAATGGACCGGCCCTTGCCCCCTTCCTCTCCCGCGGGGAAAAGAACATGAGGCGGCGGCCTCATCAGCCTCTTGTCAGACTTCTCGGGCCGGCCCATGCGGGCTCCGATGCGAGTGGGCGCCCGGGCCCGAACCACAATGCCAGTGAATCGGTTGACCCTGGCCAGGATCGAGTCCTCTGCCTGATCGACCCCACCCGGCTCGCCCCCAGCCTCCTCAGCCCTCCTCTTCAATGAACCACCCTCCCAGTCAATTCCCAGACACAGCAGGAAGGGCAGAGGGTCCTCGATTATTATCCTTCCATCTCGGACCTTGTGCAGCACCAGCAGGGTCTCTAAGGACTCCTTGGCCTCCAGAGGTAAAATCAGCCGTCCCGACTCCAGAATGCCTTTTGATGCCGCAACCTCCCGCAATAGGTCGTAATCCTCTATGGAGAGGTCATGCCACAGGTGGGTATGAGCAGGATGAAGGGGAACGCCATATTTTCGGGATAAAATAATGGCCTCTTCGCCATCCATAGACTCACAGCCCGTGGGGTCGCCGCCCGCTTTTAGTAGCTCCGCCGCCCACCACTCAAAGGCATATGAGGCCGGTGCCAAAGGTCGGTTGTTCTCCAAAAACTCCCCATAGCTGATCAGGATCTCTCCCAGATCCAGGATCCTGGATACATGGGCCTTGAGGGCGATCTGGATGGTCTTGGGATCTTTGCAGCTGATAGGCATCCACTCCAGTATATCCTGGTCGGAGTCAAAGCGCACCACATCCCCGTTGAGCAACCGCACTGTGGGCCCCTCAATCGAGCTGACTGGCGCTACCGCCGCTGCCTTGCCAGGCTGCTCCACCTTGATCTGGGTTCCCGCTGCCATGAACTCTCCCAATAAAAGCATGCTGGCCGGATTGATACCTGCAGCAGCAAGCCCGGTGTTCCTCGCCCGGCCATAGCGCAACCTGAATCCCCCCGGTCGGGAGGGATGGGAGAAGACCGGCCTTCCCGCTATAAGGTCGCGGAGGAACTTGGGAGTTGAGTCCCCGCCATCCTTCTTGCCGCTGGCCAGGGAGTCCAGCCACTCCCAGCCGGAGATGCCTAGCTTGCTGACATGCTTTTTGAGCTTGGGCCGCTTCAGGGCTATGCCCTCGGCCGAGACCAGGGCGATACCCCCTCGCACCCGGTTGGTCTCTATTCTGTCCAGGTCCCGGTATCCAGAGACCTCCTCCTCCTCGGTGGGCTCGCCGTCTATGCAAATGGGGCAGTTTCTCACAATGGTTCTGATCTCATCGTCCGAGGGGGAGTACTGCAGGCCTGCCACTCGCTTGTACAGGCCGATCTCCTCCACATAGCGCTCCACCTCCTCCGGGCGCGGCTTCCAGGGGGCGATGCCCACGCTCCTCCTCACATAATCCGCAACGAGAACGGAGAGCGCCTGAGCAGTACCCCCGGCAGACCTTATCGGCCCGGCATAGTAGACCTTCAGATACTCAGTGCCGTCATCGTTCTTTCCCAGGTCCACCCGGGCAATGCCCTCCATGGGGGCGGCGACAACGCCTTCGGTGAGCAGGGCCACCGAGGTGCGGATGGCGCTCTCCACCGACTCGATCTTGCTGGCCCCCGCACCCAGCCGGCCCTCAGCGAAGTCGATACCAATGGCAAGCGCGGCCTCCTCCCGGCTCAATCCTTCCGCTTCGTGATGCCGGATCCTCTCTGCAATTCCCTGGATGCCGATCAGCTTCTCCACCCTCTCCGCCAGGTCCACCGCCAGGGGTATCTCCACATCAGTCGTGGGGTCCAGTCCCCGGCTGCGAGCCATTTTGGCTATGGCCATGGCATCATCCAGGCCATCCTGCAAAAGCTGGAAATAATCTTGGTTGTTCACTCTTCTCTCCACAGATTAAGCCCGGTGATGGAGTCTTTAGATCTTATCAGATCCGGTCCGACAAGCTCCTGAACATACAGCTCTGCGGCAAAGATCCGGCCCGAGGTCAGGTGCCCCGCCCAGACCTTTCCCTTCATGCCGGAGAGGACGGCATGAACATGAGCATATGGCTGGCCGGCCAAAAGGGATATGTTACCGGAGCATGAGGCCAGCTCCACTGGCTCATTGATCTGAATGCCCTGGTAGCTATGAGAGACTTGGTCGTAGTAGCCGATCTCCGCCTGGTCCAGGGCGCCAATCACATTCAAGTGGCCTGCTCGGATATCATTCTCTCTTATGACGCGGGTAATCTGGCCGATTATCTCCGCCCCATGCTCCAGCGTGGCCAAAAGGTGCCGCCCGCCCTCAAATTCCCTGATCAGCAATCTGGATCTCTCCTTCCCGCTATTCTGATGCATCCATGAGCCATTATCTCATTTCACCAATCAGATACAGGAGTCATGGGCTATTGAAGGATGCGCCCGGAATCTACATTTGAATGATACTTCAATGGAGATGGTAATTATTAGCAGTGAGGTCGGATTGGAGTTGCTTTAGATCCCTTTTGAGATGCTTGCCCGCAAATAGCGTTTCGATTCGTGGATTCTGCGATCGAGGCTATCAGAGGACAAACTTTATCATATATTTTATTAGTTAACCCCTTTTTTTCTATTGCATATATGGATTATTGCATATTGTTTTTATCAGAAATCACCAGTGAAATTCGTTATTATTCTTTACATAGTTCTCGAAAAGCAGCATCCCTAAAACATTACAAACTTTTCGATTAATCATTTCCATTGGAAACCTGAATGCAGAAATCCGCTGCAAAAAACCCATTTTATTGATGGAGTCAACCGGTTAAGAGCTTTTCGCCCGAGTTTTAGCGACACCTATTTTTGATCAGAGCCCCAGCATACTCCGATGAATCTTGAGTCTCTGGCAGCTGAGCTGCGCGGATTTGTGGGAGTCACCAGGAAAAAGCAGATTGGTGAGCTGATATCATTCTTTCCTATAGAATCCAAGCAGATCATTGCATCCTTCGGTGAGGATGCGGCAGTGATAGACGACGGCGATGAGGTCATGCTCTTCGCCGCGGACGGCATCTGGTCCAAGCTTATGGACGCCGATCCCGAGTGGTCGGGCTACTGCTCCGTGCTGGTGAATGTGCACGACATCGCCGCTATGGGCGGCTGGCCTGTAGCCATGGTGGACGTCCTATCCGCAGGAGACCCCGAGATATCAAGGAGGG
>NZ_DAIK01000149.1:0-8350 GCF_002496085.1 Methanosaeta sp. UBA458
CTGAAGAGCGGGGCTTCCAGCCCGTGTTTATGTGAGGAGCGCAAACTGCCCTCCGCCGCTACGATTGGATTGCTGAAACGACAATCGGAGCCATCTGTTGCCATCTCTCTGGTGCAAATTGAAGAATACTACTATTTCTCCTGCTGAAAAATCTGTTTCATCCTTTTTGACCCCAAACCCTTTGACCTGAAGATGCGTCTGATCCTTTTCTTTTGATAAGACAATATCTTGTCGTGCAGTGGATGATCCGGCCCCACCCTGAGAAGTGTTAAAGATACGACAAAGTTTTCCGGTAGATCCAGGAAGCAGGCTATGCCTCCTTCCTCTCCTGACTCGACTACATTAAGGATCTTCAATTCCTTTTCCGGTGTGACATCAAATCCATTCGCAATCAAGGTTTTGCTCAAATCGCGGCTGGCATAAGCGGTGATGGGCAGATTGGCCTTCATCTCGTCTATTAGCAGCATATTCCTCATCTCTTTCCGTATCCCATTATTCGAAGAGATGCTTTTCATCGAACAGGGTGCAGAATACATCCTTCTCGCTGATGCATCGATTGGGGCATACCTCGCAGATGCTGAGCATATGATCCCATGCATATGAGATTGCATCAGTCATTTTATTAACCATGTCATCGCCGATATCAGGGAAGAACGATTCTACGGGCTCGTATGAGATGCACACTTTTTCAATTTCGCCGGACAATTGCCTGAGAACTTCATCCTTCATTGCTTTTGTATAGTAAATGCAAAACTCCGCAAGGACCTCATCACTGATCTTTTTCCTTCTCAGCATGTAGGCAAGTTCATCTTTCATGCTATCATAAATCGACAAAGCTAATTCATAGCAAAACCAGTTCAGCTTAATCTTATCGTCCTGGCTGGAATAAAAAGAGGTTGGGCTGATCATATCCAAGCTGTTCTTTTCATTCTTTACCTTTCGTCTCTTCCTCACTCCTCTCATGCTCTTATCTCCCCTTGATGTGCCTGATCTCCACTGCCACTCCTCTCCTTGATCGGACCATCTCCCGGCCTGATCTCCTCATTTGTCTTGCCGTTCCAAACCAGCTCCACCTCGCGCTTATCCTCAAAGAGCAGAAAGCGGTACTTGTCTGGCAGGGGCTTATCGGCTTCTATGTAGCGGATTATCTCCTGCTGTTCTCTTTCGGTCAGGCGTGGCATGAGCATCTCCCTTACGTATATCTCGACAAAAATGTCGATTGCTTGGATGGTTTGCAGATTTCCTGTGACAGTCATAACGAAAAAGGTTTTGGTGTCTCAGAAGAAAACGCATATAGGCGAAATTATTAAGAATAGCAGAGAAGATAGTGATTCAATGGCAGCACGAGGCAGAATCAAGACTAAAAGAGAGGAATCCACCAGCGACCAGGGCTTAGACGCTCTGGAAGAGTGTGATGAATCGACCGCAGAGGAAATTCATGCACTCATCGAACTGGAAAAGGATGATTTTATCAGCCTTGAAGAATATGCGAAGAGACGCGGCCTGCGGTGCGCCAGGCCAGATAGCAATGCACCAGGGGGAAATAAGCATAAATTAGATGTATAAAAACAACTACAGATATGCAGAAGTCTCGGGTAGTTCGGATGGATTCCATTGGGCCTATTGAGAAGTGTAAGCGGCAAGGAAGCGATTAAGGCTTTCATCAAAGCAGGCGGAATAGTCCGCCGCGGAAAAGGTGATCATGTCAACATTAAAATGCCAAATGGATAGCTCATAACTATCCCAGTCTCAGGGAGTCTTAAGATTGGCCTGCTAAAGTCGGCAATTAGAAAGGCCGGCCTGGATGATGAAGAATTCATGATACTCTTGAAGGAGTGATTAATTATGGAATATACTATTTTGATCCATCAGGCGGAAGAGGGTGGCTTCTGGTCTGAAGTTCCCGCTCTTCCTGGATGCTACTCTCAAGGAGAAACAATAGATCAAACCCTGCAAAATACCAAGGAAGCCATCGAATCCCACCTGATAGCCCTGAAGGAAGATCTAGTGGCGGCCCCAATCGAGGAGAGTCTATTCATAGGAAAGGTTAGAGTGGAAGTCCCCGGCCTGTGATATTGCCTGATATCAGCAAATGAATCCAGTTCATTATATTGCCTAAAGGATTCATTTCTTGAGGGTCCTGCAGGCCCGATTCGCTGGGCACCTGAAAGGAAAACCATGAAAACCAGAGCGCGAGAGGCCCGTAAACCCGTTTGCGCTGGAGGCGCCTCTACCTCTCCTTTATGTGCCTGATCTCCACCGCCACTCCTCTCCTTGATGCCACCATCTCCCAGCCGGACATCTTCGCCCGGCCAATACCAAAGGCCTGCTCGCCTGTGATTATCACCTCATCTCCCGGCCGGATCTCTTCGTCTGCATCCACCACGCCCGGAGCGAGCAGCGAGCCTCGGGGCAGAAAGTCGCCGATCCTGACCGTATAGCGGCCCAGGGGTTCCAGGCGCTTTGCCCCCGCCATCGACAACGCCATGTTGCCGTTTATTGTCCAGGTGGCCAGAGGCCTCTTGTTCTCATCCTGAATCTCTCTGCCCCTCACCACTATCTTTCCCGCCAGCAGAGCATCGCCTGCACCCTGGCCGAAATAAAAGTCGGCATGGGCCCGGTAACGCAATAGCCGCAGATCTGGCAGGCGTGCTGCGTTACGGCATGCTTCTTTTATCGCTTCACCGAGGCGTGCCAGGGCTGGACCATTGGTTCCTCCGCCGGTATAGACGGCATCAATGCCGGATTCTCGCACCAGCTCCTCCAGCTCTCCATCCAGGTGGGCCACTATTCTGACATACCGGTTCTTTTTCAGGTAAGCTTTCAGGCACCCGGCCAGCCACGCTCTCTCCTCTCGATCCCAGCGGCCGGTGACGGGGACATCGTAGCTGGCAGCAGGATAAGCCTCCTCTAATTCCCGTGGCACGAGCGCCAGGGGCGAGGTCAGTATCAGCTCATGCAGATAGCGCCTGGCGGAGCCAATGGCCTCGGCGAAGAGGCGGTGTGATCGGGAGGTGGAGTAGGGCTTGCGAGCGGAGCAGGGCAGGAGCAGCAGCACATCGCTTTGCGGAGCCTGATATCTCTCTAAAACCCTTTCTGCGAATCGAGTGACCTCCACCCTCTGCAATGACTCGGCGCAGTTGGCATAAAAAGCGCTGCGCCGGCTGACGGGCGTCCTCCTCTCCAGATACCGGTGCTCCGCGTCCAGCAGGCGCAGGGCAGCGGTCTGGTCGGGCGTCACCCTCATCTGCCGCTCCACGTACTCCCTGATTGTTTGGGTGCGGACAGCTTCTCTGACCGCCAGCAGCTCCTCATCGAGCTTCTGGAGGTTATGGGCAACGAGGAGATCCGTCTCCTGTCTGGTCTCCTTCTCCCGCATCTTCTGGCAGTGAGGACAGAGGCAGAAAAGCTCATCCCTCTCGGCCAGCTCTTTGGCGCTCCAGACTCCGTCCCGGGTATGGTAACGGCCCAGGAGGCCATCTGCTATCATCCTGGTGCCATCAATGAGATCTATTCCCAAATAGACCAGAAGGGCCAGATTGGCGGGCGTGGCAAGAGCAGGTGCATAAAGAGCGCTATCTGGAGCAGTCTTATCCCTAACCCCGATGATCGCCTTCACCAGGTCTCTGGGATTCTTGAGGCTTCCGGCATTGCCCATCAGATAAACATCGGCCCCCTCCGGCGTCTTCTCTCTGAAGGGGTGGACGAGCAATCCTTTGGGGCCGTCCAAATCCATTGCGGGCAGCTCCAGGGCCGGCTCGGAGTGCAATGCTGAAGGGACGTAAGGCAAGATGGCCAGCTTCTTTTGATCCTTCAACCCCTCCTGAATAGCTATGGCCTCATCCAGGGAATTATAGCTATAGATGCTTCCTGCGGATAGGTAGTCGTCTGGAGTGATAACGCCGGGAGTGCTGATCTGCCTGTTCAGGAGGAGCTTTCCCATCCGAGCAGGGCCGTCGCGGCGGAGGATCTCGAAGTATTTTGTCATGGCATATGCACCTTGGGCAATTGCTCTAATCTTTCTTCAAGGTTGATCTTCAGCCGGAAGGTGAACCGGGCATCTGGATTGGCCTCGATCAGCCTTCTTGTGATCCTTACCGCTCGATCTATCGCCGCATCGTCAGCCTCCGCCGGGACTTCGGCGTTGAATGGATAGGTCTCCGAGAGTTGCGTCGGATAGGGTCCGAATGGTGGCTTGAAATTCAGGACGTTATCATAACCGCTCGGGTTCGCGTTTGGATCATCGGTGATCAGAACCTCGCCTTTCAGGCTGATCCGCTCGATCCTCCGGCCATGGCGGATGACCTCAGGCCGGCTTGCAGATTCTGGGCTCAGATAAAAAAATGTGGACTTGCTGGCTGAGTCCAGGCCCTCCAGCCAATCTCCATATGAGGCCAGCTGTTTCAGGCCGTCCAGCATGCGGGGATGAGACCGGCAGCGCGTCTCCAGAAGGTCCCATAGCGAGCCATCGCGAATGCTCTGCCGGACGAGCTTGATCTCCTGCAGGGAGACGTAAAGGTTGTGGCGGGCCAGCTCCCTCGATCTTTGGGGGCTATCCATCAGCTCCTGCTGGGTATATTTCAGGCAGACTGGGCAGGAGCAGGGAAGATGCTTCATCTCCTCCAGCTTCCGAGTTCCCTGGACGGTCAGATAGCGGCCCTCCCGGGCGTAGAGGGCATAAGCAGCGGAGTCGAAGAGGTCGCAGCCCATAGCAGCGGCTAGAGCAAAGATCATTGGGTGTCCAGCTCCGAAGAGATGGACTGGCACCCCCGAGCCCAAACCCTTCTTGGCAGAGACAACCACATCTACCAGATCCCTGAAACGGTAGGCCTCCATCAGAGGCACCACTCCTCCTATGGGATAAAGATCAAATCCGAGCTCTCGGGCGAATCTCCCCGCCCTTTCCCGGAGGTCGGGATAGGTAGATCCCTGAACCGGTCCGGCCAATAGGGCATCTCTCTTCAGGCCGGCTGCCTCCCGCAGTCGTTCCTCTGTGATATTCAACTCCGACTCCGCCCTCTCCCTGGAGACATCAGGTGGGGTGGGTATATCCAGGGGCACGGATATGTCTGATTTTATGGCAAACTGAAAATCAAGGATCTCCAGAGGCAGAACATCGATATCGCCATAGACGGAGAGCTGAAAGGCTCCTGAGTCGGTCATTATGGGCCCGGGAAAGCCCAGGAGATGGTGCAAGCCCTGCTCTATTGCTCCTTCCCTCAAGTCAGGATCCTGATTTATTATGTAGCTGTTGGTGATAACCATCTCCGCACCCATCGAGGCCAGCTCATCTGGAGGGATGAGGGGAAGGTGGGGATTTATCACAGGCATGAGCAGTGGTGTCTCGACGGTGCCATGAAGAGTAGAAAGCCGGCCGATCCTTCCGGCCAGATCTTTATGCAGTATCTCGAAGCGGTCCGGCATATGCAAATCCTTCACCAATAAGGAATAAATAGGTTGGGTCTGATCATCAGGGGATAAGGAAAACTGAATATAAGAGGATTGATTAATATGAAAAATATAACCGCATTGGTTACACTATTCTGCCTGATGGGCCTAGCAGGTGCCCAGGGTAGCGGCCTGGGAGATGGTTATAGCTCCACTCAAAGGGCATTCTTCAATGAACCAATCACCTCAACCTTTGAACCTTATGTGAATAACTACTGGAGCAATTATGTTGTCGGCAACAAGAACCAGAGCAGCCACGTCATGACCTCTGAAATGGATATGTGGGTAAACAACTTCCCCCTGATGTTCAGCACCCCTATGCAGCTTGATTCCACGAGCTTCAAGAGCAATGTCTCAACCATGGGCCTCAGCGAGAAAGAGAAGAACAGCCAGGCCCTGAAGACCGCGGTATACCGTGAACTGGGCCTGAACGATCTTGGCAAATTCGCTGCTGTAGCAGGCCTGAATGCCACCAGTGCCACTCCTGCAGTTGATGCTACAGGGAATCTGCTCTCTCAGAGTGTCATGTCGTTCTTCAACGTCTGAGCGGCTAATTTCATTTATTTTCTTGACATGACTGTAAAGGGCAAGAGTCCGCCGGCCAGGAGAATCATCCTCTGGCGACGAGAGAGGTTCATCTTCAGAACTAGCTCTTCTTCCTTTTTATTTTCTCCTTTCCTTCCCACTCCTTCTTCTCCTTTTCTGCTGCTTTCTGCATGGGCGAGCACACTATCTAGGCCCTTCTCTAAAGATCTGCGAATACCAGGGATTCTTATATTCGTTTTTTCCGGCAGCAGATTCCAGTCAGCCTCATTTTCAAAGGTAAACGGCACTATGCCGAAGTTCACCAGGTTAGCGGCATGTATCCTTTCTATGGATTTGGCGATCACCCCTTTCACTCCCAGGTACATGGGACACATGGCCGCATGCTCGCGGGATGAGCCCTGGCCATAGCTCAGGCCTGCCACGATCAGATTCTGGAAGCCTTGATCGCGGAGGGAGGATGCCCGGGAGAAGAAGTTCCTATCCAGTGGTTCAAAGACGAATTCTGCATACTTGGGAACGTTTGAGCGGTATTTGAGCCGGGACCCAGCAGGCATGATGTGATCAGTTGTTATCAGATCACCCACCCTTATGGTCACGGATCCTGCTATATCCTCTGGAAGTGGTTGGTTGACGGGAGGTTGGCCGATGTTCGGTCCGCGGCAGATCGTAGCTCTTGCCCTTTGCTCAGGTGCTAGTGGCGGGATGATCATCCTGTCATCGATATCGAAATGCTCGGGCATCTGAATTGCCGGGAACTCCATATCCAGCTCTCTTGGGTCAGTCAGCCTGCCGGTGAGAGCGGCAGCAGCAGCAACTACCGGGCTGGTCAAGTATACATTGGCGCTGGGAGTGCCGGATCGACCCATAAAATTGCGGTTGCTGGTGCGGACGGAGACGGAGTTGGTGCAAGGGGACATGCTGTTTCCAATGCAAAATCCGCAGGACGATTCCAATATTCTGGCCCCGAATGCTATCAGGTCGCTGAGGGCGCCATTTTTGGCAATGGCATTCAAGACCTGTCGCGATCCGGGGGCGATTCCTAAAGAAACGCCTTCAGGAAGCTTCTTTCCCCTCACCATCCTGGCCACCGTCATCAGGTCTACATAAGAGGAGTTGGTGCAGGAGCCTATCATCACCTGGTCTACAGCAAGATCCAGATCCAGGACTTTGATTATGTTCCCCGGGCTGTGGGGAGCGGCTGCCAGGGGCTCGATCTGGGCCAGGTCGATCTCCAGGCTGCGGTCGTAGGTGGCATCTTTGTCTGGGGCAAGAGGTTGCCATTGACTCTCTCTCTCCTGGGCAGCCAGGAACCTCTTGGTCTGCAGGTCGCTGGGGAATATGGATGTGGTCACTCCGGTCTCAGCTCCCATATTGGTGATGGTCGCTCTCTCCGGTACCGTCAGGCCGGCTATGCCATCGCCGGTATACTCGGAGACGAAGCCCACGTTTCCCTTTGTACTCAGGATCTGCAGTACCTTTAGCGCTACGTCTTTGGCTGTGGACCAGGGCCGGAGATTGCCCATTAGGTGGACATCGATCACTTTGGGGGCAGCGAGGTAGTATGCTCCTCCGCCCATTGCTACCGCCACATCCAGCCCGCCCGCACCCATGGCCAAAGAGCCCACCCCACCTGCGGTGGGGGTATGGCTGTCTGAGCCCAGAAGGGTCTTTCCCGGGCGGGCGAATCTTTCCAGATGGACCTGATGGCAGATGCCGTTTCCTGGACGAGAGAAGTATATGCCGTACTTCTTAGCGATTGACTCCAGGTAGGCATGGTCATCGGCGTTCTCGAATCCCACCTGGATGGTATTATGATCGACATAGCTCACGGAAAGCTCAGTGGCGATATCAGATAGCCCCATGGACTCGAACTGGAGATAAGCCATGGTGCCCGTAGCATCCTGGGTCAGCGTCTGGTCTATCTTTATGCCTATCTCTTTGCCCAGCTCGTAGGAGCCATCCGCGAGATGCTCTCGCAGGATCTTCTCAGTTAATGTGTAACCCATAAAAGACCTCCAGCAGACATATCAATCAGCTGGTGTCGACGATGATGATATTAATACTCGACGATTGTGGCGTTATATATGCGGCGGAATTCTTCGATCCATCTTCGGCGCAAGAATCGGTGTCTTATGCGGCGTGAGCAAAAAGGTTATATACCTCTGAGTTATTGGATGGGTTCGGCCCGCCTGAAAGGGTTGGGTGACAGGTCCTGTAGATATTGATTATGGGACCAAAGAATACGAGATCGGCCTGAAGCTGTCGCTGCGATTTTCTCAGCCTCAAAATCTGAGGTGCAGGGGAAAAGATTAAATACTGCAGGTGACTACCTATATGGGCCGCTTAGGCATCGCAT